>NZ_DJLC01000192.1:0-14710 GCF_002434875.1 Acinetobacter sp. UBA6526
TCTTGAAGAAGATGCAGGTAAATCGATCCATGACCAATTCGAAGGTATGTCTGGTATCGATTTAAACCGTGCGGGTACGCCATTGCTTGAAATCGTATCTGAGCCAGATATGCGTTCGGTTGAAGAAGCGGTTGCCTATATCAAGTCAATTCACACGCTCGTGCGTTGGCTAGGGATTTCTGACGGTAACATGGCAGAAGGTTCATTCCGTGCCGACTGTAACGTGTCATTACGTCGTCCGGGTCAGCCGTTCGGTACACGTTGCGAGTTAAAAAACCTCAACTCATTCCGTTTTATTGAGCAAGCGATCAATGTTGAAATTGAACGCCAAATGGAAATTTTGGAATACGGTGGCGAGATTGATCAGGAAACCCGTTTGTTCGATCCGAACAAGATGGAAACCCGTTCAATGCGTTCGAAAGAAGAAGCGAACGACTATCGCTACTTCCCAGACCCAGACTTGTTATCTGTAATTATTGCTGACAAGCAAATCGAAGCGGCACGCGCTGCCCTGCCAGAATTGCCTGCTGCACGCCGTGAGCGTTTTATCGCTGACTTTGCTGTGACTGAATACGATGCACATGTATTGACGCTGTCACGCGAAATGGCGGACTTCTACGAAGCGGTTGTGGCTGCCGCAGGTGGTGCGAAGCAAGGTAAAGTTTCTGCAAACTGGGTGATGGGTGAATTCTCAGGTGCTTTAAACAAAGCAGGCCTAGATTTAGCAGACTCTCCTGTTTCTGCTGAGCAATTGGGTGGCATGATCGCGCGTATCGTGGATAACACCATTAACGGCAAAATTGCGAAGCAAGTATTTGGCTTTATGTGGGAAGCAGAAGGCAAATCTGCGGATGACATTATTGCTGAAAAAGGCTTAAAGCAAGAAACTGATACAGGTGCGATTGAAGCGATTATCAAAGAAGTGCTTGCAGCCAATGAAAAAATGGTTGAAGAGTACAAGTCTGGTAAAGAAAAAGCCTTTAACGGTCTTGTTGGTCAAGTCATGAAAGCTGCAAAAGGTAAAGCCAACCCAGCTCAAGTGAATGAATTGATGAAGAAATTGATTGGTTAAACTGATCTAATTGCACAAAAACCCGCTTAAGAGCGGGTTTTCTTTTCAGAATTTAAAAACTTCCTTTGCTCTTTCAATTGTCTTTTGACCTACACCTTTTACTTCTGATAGTTGCTTGAATGTTAAACCGTTGTTTTTGACTCTTGCCACTACAATTGCTTTTGCTACATCACGCTTTACATTAAGTAATGCTTCGATTTCATCTAAAGAGACTTCTGTAATCAAAGGCTGGGATGTTCTGCTTTGTGAGTTTACATTTAAATATTCTAAAAGATCCGCAAGCATCAAATAAATGTGAAAAATAGCTCTGGTTGCTTCCAATTGTGATACTTCTGTGTGTACACCCTTACAAGTTAACGTGTAATCAGCGGCCATCCAAACACCTAGATAATCCACGTGGGCTTTAGCCATCTCTTTATTACTTTTTGATTCAATGGCGACGTCCATAAATCTCCAAATACGATTTATATACTGATTTTGCTTAAAAGTACGTCCCTTAATATTTTCATCAGTAGCAGGATATAACTTATCAGCTAAGCTCTCTAATAATCTTCTAGATGTTGCTAATGCCTGAGACCATTCCTCTTTCGAGTCAGATGAAACTGCCCGAAAAGCTAACATGAGCTGCTCAGCAATTTCAGGATCTAGATCAAGTAATTTATCATCTACAGCATTTTTTAATATATCAAACCCTGAAGTGATAGTTCCTGAAAACTTTAATCTATTGTACAAATCTGTTAAATACTTATGACACTCTCCTTTTACACAAGCCAATCTATCTTGGACATTATTTAAATACAAAGTTTTATCATTGCCATGTTTTTTAAGATAACTTAAATGATCCTCAAGATGATGAATAGATTTTTCAAGACCACCTGTGGCTGAATTTGTTTTTAAACGGAAAAAGTTTGTAGTACAAATAAATTTAATATCTATATCAACCTCGGTAAGTTCTTTTATTAACGGTTTATATTCTTCGTCTTTATAGATCTTTATATCTTTTTTTTTGTCAGTATCTTCTACAATTTTTGAAAGAAGCTCTTTTAAGGGTTGGATAAACTTCTCATTTCCAAGTTCAATTTCTGCCCAAATATAATAATTTTTTTCTTCTAGTAAATTTGAAGCTCTAGAGAGTTTTTGTACTGCAACAGTTATACTTCCTTTTTGTGACTCTAACTCCTTAAGCCCTTCTTCAACAATTCTTAACGCTTCTTCTTTCTTATCCATCACTAAAAACCATAATTTTTTAAAAATATACACTAAACAATATAATCTAAAATTAATCTCTTATTTACTCAAAGTTTCAATTTTAAAATACAAAATTTAATCTTAAAATTAGTCCAAATACCACACACGAAAAACAACATGATTATTGAAGATAGTATCGTCCCTCATCAAACTCGATGGGCTTAGGATGCATTCAGCTTTCAAAATTCTTTTTTATGCGTGATTAAACCCTCTCCCATAGAGTGAAGATTTAATCTTTGTGAATTAAATATCGTTATTATTTTAGTAATAGATATTCCCTCTCCTTATAGGAGCTAAGAAGTACTACTTCGTAAAGAAGAAGTAAAATTCATCACTCCCCTCTTAACACACCCAACTTATTCCAGATATCAGGCGTTAAAAAAGTCGTGACTAACTTATTTAAATCAATATAACGTAACGTGCCTTGCAACTGCTGTCTGACCGCTGGATCTTTAACAATATCCTCACCTGCACTCTGACCTAACTGCTGAAAAGCCTCACCAACCGCTTGAATCCCCTCAGCCTGAATCACAGCCTTAGTCTGAGTCGAACACTGCTCCACAATCACACGCTGTAAAACCTGTGCCAATTTCTGATCTAACTGATTCTTTTGCTCAGGTGTAACACTACTAAAACCCTTTAAATCAGGATGTGCCGCCAAAGCCGTAAACGTCCATTGCAACACCGTGGTTTTATCCGCTGCTGTCGTGGCTTTCACCAAACAATCACTGAGTTGATCGACTGTTGGCCCTGCCATTGCCACTTGAGTTGTTCCCAACATAGCCGCAGCCATGAATACAGAACGACTCAAATGAGAAATTTTACGGCGAGCAGAAATATAAACACGAGACATAAGCGCAGTTCCAAATTGCAATCTGTCTCTTTGTAGCATGTACTCGCTAGATCATCTGTTATGACGCTGTAAATTGCGTAAGCCCAAACCTTTAAAACTTAGGCAAAATGTAAAACTCGAACTTAACCTTGTCCTTGATAATCCCAATTTGCAGGAATATTTGGCTGTTTTGGCACTTTATTCAAATCAATATTCAGATTGCGACTGCCTTTAAATGACTTCTCCCCCGAATCCGATACAGGTGATACATCCAAACTGTAGCGATAGCGGAATTGCCACAACATTGGTTTGATCGGGCGAATATCTAAACTGAGACGATCTTCATCATGGCATTTGCCTTGAGAACTTTTATATTCCTGCTCAGAAAAACATGCCCGAATCATGCGATTAAAACTAAAAGGATAATTTTCAATGAAGCGATGTGTTTGCCCTGACTCTTTTAATTCATGAAAACTCGCACGCTCCATCCCTGCGCCACCACCTGAATACATTTCAGAAGAACGCTCAATGACAGCAACAGCAAAATGGCTTTCAGTCATTGGAAAAAGTTTGGGGAAAATAAACTGTCCATCTGAAGTATTTTCTTCATCAGTTGCTAAATCTACATGCCACTTATTTTTCAATTTCAAGCCAGTTGCAGATGGAGAAAACTGAGCGATCTGATCACCTGACAATAACCATAACTTTTGATCAGCCGTTTTTAGACTACGAAGCGGCGTTTGTTGTTGGCAAACATCACTAAGTTGCTCACAAATTTGCTTTTGCTCAACCTGACTGAGTTGTGCCTTTTTAAATTCTAAAATTTGCAACGGCGCAGCAATAATTGAAGTGCTAAAACAAGTCAATGAAATCGTTAAAACCAGCCCACTTAAATAAATTTTATTGTTCAACATCATCACTCCTTAGGCTATTTTTAGGTGATTTAAAGCTTTATTTTACAATCGCCTCAACTTGATCAAGTTCCCAAACCCCACCAGCAGCAAGTCCTTTACACATGCCTGTCCACATATCTCTGGTATTGACAAACTTTTGCCCATCCCACACCCATTCAGCGGTACTCCAACAATCCCCAATACCTCGTCCTTTTTGAGCGCTACTGATAATACCTTGGTAAAATTCTGACGCATGTTCAGTCACGAAAGTTGCTTTACCAGTAAGTGACTCATTGAGCACCCAAGCGCCATACCCTTCGTTATATGCTCCACGCCAACAAAGCGTCATTGCCAATACTTTTTTATTTCCCAGTTTATATAACTCAATCGATTGTGGCTCATATTCATCACCATTATAGAGTCCTTCGCAAAACCCATCTTCCTTTGGTGTAGGCTGAGCAGCCATTAACATTTGATGTATAGATGCATAGCGTTTATTGTTCGACTGCAAAGTGAGATAAGGCTTATTACTGGTCTTCACTTGTTTTACAATAATTTTTGGTTGCGCTGATAGGACTTTTGACTCATCCATTTTGCCTTTTTTAACCAAAGCCCCAACTGTTCCAACTCGCTTTTGAAAATCATCCATTTTTAATAATACAGCCGTCATACCTTTATCTGATATTTGCCATTGGACATTTGGGTTTTTAAACACAATTTCCGTTTTTTGTTTAGATTGTTGTAGTAATGCATTGACTTGAGCGGAAGTGAGTTTCCCCATAATCGGAAAATCAGCGCCATCCACTGAGACTGCTCCAAAATCTTTACCATTGACATAGAAATGAATATTTTTTAGTTTTCCTGCGAGCTGTGCCTGCTCATCAATACTTCCCAGCGCAAATTCAGCCTTGACGGCTTGCTTAGTACCTGCGAGTCGGGTTAACAATAATGATGCGGGTTCATTCGGATCATGACTATATTCATCAGAATAGCCTGCTGCTTGGCATGTTCCCGTGTTACTACAATATATTTCCCAATCTTCATGCGTAAATGAAATCCCTTTGATCTCCTGCGCAAATGCTGCGGCACTAATGGACATCAAACAACATATTGAAATGATATTGTTCATAAGACTTATTTCTCGGTCTAATCTATTTTATTTTTCAGTCAAAATATTTTAAGACGTTTAAATTATTCACGTTGTAGGTTCTTGTATTCAAGAATATGCTAATTTTAATTCAAACCCAAATTACCGAATAAAAAATGAAATTATTCTGCTCTATTTCCACGATTTTATTACTGCTGTCTACCGCAATAACTCACGCCGAAGTCAGTTACTTTGAACCAATTTTTCCTCAATTTTCAATTACGATAAAACAACGCCAAGCAATGAATCAAATATATGCATTGGGTGAAGTCTCCTTTAGCAATGATGTTCGCGTTCCCTTTTATGGTGTTACCGCGCCTAATCCCGTCGATGATGGACTATTAAAAGACTTTAAATCGTGTACAGCAAAAAGCTGTCATTTTGATTTTAAGCTAGATGCTAATCTAGCAAAGCAACTTAAATTGGTCGGACTCCCTGAAATTGGTGCGGTACTGGTTCCAAAAGACTGGCAAGATATCGAAGCAAATGCGGGGGCAAATGGTACAGGTTCAGCATTACTGATGAGCACGAATCAAAAACAAGCCATTGAACTATATGATTCTTCAGTTTGTGTTGGTTGCGGTATGCCCTACGCAACTCTTTATTTTCCAAACTTTTTAAAAGAAAGCATTGAGAATGAGTTTGGCGGTTATAAAGACACACAAAAGTTAATTCATGTGGTACATCCATCCAAATACGTCGCTTTCTTTAGTTATCAGATTCCGAAGCTGAATAACAAAACTCATGGCGTAGCGAAATATCGTGATGATGGTGATTTTAACTTTCGAGAAATCAAAGTCACCTTAGATAAATCTCAACAACATTTGGTTGGGCCAATTTTAAACTTCTATCACTTTACGCATTAATATTAAAATTATTTTCTAATACTTGGCTCGCTTTAAGTAAATCCAAAAAATGTGCTACTCGAACATTATTATCTTTGGCTCTGTAAATTGCATAAATTGGAGCAATACAAGGTTTCTTGGCTTCCAAGGGACGGTAAATAATTTGTTTATTCCAAAAGTCTTGGATAGATGCTGGCACGATTGAAAGCCCAATCCCTGCTGCAATTAAATTTAGACTCGATGTTAATCGTGGTGCTTCTTGGACAATGTTGGGACTAAAGCCCGCTTGATAGCAATTTGCCAAAATATTATCAAACAAGTCTTGCCCCGCTAAACGGCGATAAAGTACAAACTCATAAGGTTCTAAATCAGGCAATCGAATCACGCCCTCTTGCATTGCTAAAGGGTGATTACTTGGCAGTGCAACGATTAATGGCTCATCAAGCACATGCATCGTTTGCACGGCAGCATGTTTAGGTGCTGGTTTACGCAGAAATACGATATCAAGTTTTTCATTAATCACCGCATCAGTTAAAGCGCTGCTACTCTCTTCTTCTAAATGAATCGCAACGGCTGGAAATTTTTCGCGAAATTGCCGCAACAATGCAGGTAAAAATGGATGTAATCCTGCTGAATTGGTAAAGCCGATATTGATCTGACCTTCGAGACCCTGTGCAATATTTTTAACTCGTTTCGGAATTGACTGAGCATGCGCCAAGATCGTAATGGCTTCTTGATATAAGACTTTGCCTGCTTCTGTAACCTCAACGCCTCTAGGTAGACGTTTTAGCAGTGCCGTCTCAAGTTCCTCTTCTAAGCTTTTAATCAATCGTGTTAATGGCGGTTGTTGCATATGCAGCCGAACAGCAGCTTTAGAAATATTACTTTCTTCAACCACAGCAACAAATGCATGGAGCTTATGAATATCCATTAAACATACCTTAAAAGTATAGAAGCAAGCAAAAATAGCATTTGTAAATATATCACTATTCCACCATCCTATTCTCATTAACCGATGAAGAGGAATAAGTCCCAATGAAAGCCCAAGCAATATCAATAGAGCGTGAAACAGTTTCAACAGCGCCTGATTGCAAGGCTCTTTTCACGGGATTTATGCAATTGGGGCTGATGGGATTTGGTGGGGTATTACCCTTAGCACACCGTATCATTGTTGAAGAGAAAAAGTGGATTGGTGAAAGTAAATTCACGGATTTACTTGGTGTCTGCCAACTCTTACCCGGCGGTAATATTATCAATATGTCAGTTGCAATTGGTATGCAGTTCCAAGGTGTTAAAGGCGCGCTCTGCTCTGTTCTAGGATTGATTTCTGCACCAACAGCGATCGTACTGATTATTTATCAAGTCTATGAACGATTTGCTTACTTAGCCGCGGTACAACATATGATTCAAGGCTTAGCTGCGGCCGCCGCAGGTTTATTATTTGCAACAGGGCTGAAAATGTTGCGACCAATTTTAAAAAGCTATCTCACCATTTTCACGATTGTACTGACCTTTGTTTTTATGCTTCTGATCAAGCTTCCTTTAGCGCTGACCTTAGTCATCTTACTTGCGATTAATATATTTGTACTTGGAGTGAAAAAATCATGATCTTATTGACCTTAGTGATCGTTTTTACACAGCTCTCAGTTTTGGCTTTTGGTGGGGGTAATGCCATCCTTCCTGAAATGCAATATCAAGTGGTGACGGTACACCAATGGATGACAGCAGAGCAATTTAGCTCACTGTTTGCGATGGCTCAAGCCGCACCCGGCCCGAATATGATGATCGTTCCCCTTGTCGGTTGGCACGTCGCTGGGCCAGCAGGTTTATTAGTGACTTCATTGGCGAAGTTCGGCCCATCATCTATTATCACAATTTATGCACTAAAATTTTGGGAAAGATTTAAATCCAATCCATCACGGGCACGCTTTGAAAAAGCCTTAAAACCTATTACGGTCGGATTGGTTCTCGTGAGTGCATGGTTAATTGCGGATGCTTCAGCACAAAATCTATTATTAGTTGTGATCGTCATTTTAACTGCATTTCTTGGTGTATTTAAGAGAATTCATCCTTTATGGGTCATGGCTGTAGGCGCTGGACTTGGAATTTGTTTACTTTAAACCATAAAAAAACCTGCTTGATGCAGGTTTTTTTAATTAATGAATTTATTCATCCAAAATAGATTCAAAAGCTTTTAAACGTTTATGAATCGAAAGCAATTCAATAATGGTTTTCCACGAGCTGATGAGGTACTGGAAAGACTCACGAACTTTATCAAAAATATTACTGATCTGGTTAATCAACCCCAAAGTCATTTTACCTGCTGCAATTGCTGGGAATAGCACGACTAAGCTATATAAAATATCAAGTTGTTTATACCAGATAGCGACAAGGTTAAAATAAGCATAGTGAAAGTATAGTCTAAAATAATTCACACGCACTCGAGCAAATAACTCTTTTAATGTGAGTGGATCAGCACGATTTTCATGATCTTCGCCATAAACCAACTCTTTACGGTAAGCAGCTTCAACTTTCTGATTATTGAATTGTAGCCCAGGTAATTTTTGCCCCACAAACATCAAAACAACAGTTCCTACAATCGCCCAAACGACCGCTGCCCATACCAATGAATGTTCGATTTCACCAACAATTGGCAATACAGGAACTTTCTGAGAGATTTGAAATAACAACGGTAAAAAGGCAATCAATACCATCACTGATTTAATTAACTCAACACCTAAGTCTTCAACGATCGTGGCAAAACGCATGGTATCTTCCTGAATACGTTGCGAAGCCCCCTCGACATGGCGTAACTTTTCCCAATTCGCGGTGTAATATTCATTCATTGCAGTACGCCAACGGAATACATAATGACTGGTGAAGAATGCATTAACGACAGCAAACGTGACAGCAACCATTGCGATATAAAGGAAAGTTAAAGTTCCATTATAGAGATCAGCTATATTACCGCCACCATCGCTTAGCATATTTTGAATCATATCCCAGAATGGGCCATACCAAGCATTGATCGCAACACTGACTTGGACACCAAACCAGATATTAAACAAAATAAATGCTGAACCCCATATCGACCATTTCTGCCATTTATTATCTGAAAAGAAACGCCAAAAACCTGCAAACAAAGCCGTAGAAACTAAGAACCATAAATAGAACCAAATGAATGAAGCCGACCAAAAACGACTTACACCAATTGGTAATTCTGCTTCGGCATAGCCTTTTGGAAAACCAAGATATTCACCCCATCCATGCCCACCTGTGTACCAAAGCAGCATGTTGAGTGACAGCCACACAATCACTGAAATAAAGAACAGGCGTGGGCTAGGAAAAAAAGATTTAAACATTGAACTTAACAATCCTTGTTGCGTAGCAATTGACGTCAGGCGTCATCCTATTACCTCAAACTTAAATATGTCTGATAAAAACTTTAGTAATTTGTAGTTATTTACATGTTTTCCTAAGATTTTCATAGCATTTTGTACAGCTTTTACAATTTGTTTTGAGAAAACAATCTGTTTAGGTTAACAAACTCATGGTATTGGTTGATTTACCTAGACATTTAAACCTCTATTGAGCGCTTGCAGGATTCACTTTTAAAGCAACTTCAGGTTGATCACCATTGGCTACATTTTTCTTGTTTTGAATCACCCATTGAATATCAGAAAGCTTTTGGATTGCGGCATCTACACCTGCTTGCATGGTGTTCTCTCGGTCTTTGACATCAAAGATATGCGCCTTTTCACGCAGGTCAGGTTGAATCACTACATCTGCATCTTTTAGTTCTTCTTCTGCAAGTCGTCCTTGCATAATATTAATATTTTGGTTGAATAAGCCCCAAACATTGGTAGTTTCGGTATGAATAGGTTGTGCCAAAATATCTACTGCAATCACCACATCAGCGCCTAATTCACGTGCTACTTCAACAGGAACTGGGCTGACCAATCCACCATCAACATACTCAGTATTGTGAATTTTGGTCGGAACAAACATGCTGGGAATTGAAGTCGAGGCACGCACTGCCTGACCCGTATTACCATAATTAAATACCGTCTTGGTTCCGTCTTTAAGCTCAGTTGCAACGACATACATTGGAATTTTTAATTTTTGTAGTGGAATATTATGAACTTGATCATTCACATAATCTTCGACTTTCTTGCCATCAAAAAAGCCTTTTAAGCTGACATTCACATCACGTACATCATTGGCTTTTAATTTAAGTGCAATGTCACGTAATTCGGCAGCACTTTTACCACTGGCATAGATTGAGCCAACAATACTTCCTGCACTCGTTCCAACAATAAAATCAGGACGAATCCCTTGTTGTTCCAAAACTTCAATTACACCAATATGTGCGTAGCCACGCGCACCACCGCTACCTAATACCAAAGCGATAACAGGGCGTTTTTCTTGTTTTTTAATTGAGGCAAAAGGCATAACAGCAGTTTGTGCTTGGGCATCTTCAACAACAGGTCGTAAATGTGAAGTGGTCTGACAACCTGTTGCCAAAACGACGGAAAGTCCTAGCACAAAAAGTTTAAGCTGTTTCATATACAATCTTTGCCAAATTTAATCTATTTCTCTTTTAATTTTAGCTCGACTAAACAAAGAAAGTTGTATCACTTTTTTATTAATGTTTTCTTCACTATAAAAAAAGCCCCTGTTTAGGGGCTCTCAATTATTACCAAATGTCTGAATCGACTTTTTGCTTTAATTTAGGATGATTATCAATTTTAAACTCAGGTTCTTTGATCCCTTGTTTTAATTGAGAGGTGTAATCTTTCAACAAAATTAATGCAATTGGCGTTAATAACAAGATCGCAATTAAGTTGATGGTCGCCATCAAGCCCATTGAAAGATCTGCCATTGACCAAACTAACGGTACACTTGTGATCGCACCGAAGTAAACCATCGCCAAAACCAAGACACGGAAAATGAACATGATCTTTGGATTGTTATTAATAAACTGTACGTTACTTTCAGCGTAAGCATAGTTACCAATAATTGAAGTAAAGGCAAATAAGAACAGAATAATGGCAAGAAAACCACCGCCCCAGCTACCAATTTGGCTCTCTAATGCTTTCTGCGTCAATGTTACGCCTTCAAAGCCTGCTTCGTGATATAGACCAGACACCATGATGATAATAGCAGTACATGAACACACCACAAAAGTATCGACAAATACACCAAGCATTTGTACTAAACCTTGATTTACAGGGTGTTTCACATCAGACGCAGCAGCAGCATTTGGCGCAGAACCCATACCAGCTTCGTTAGAGAACAAACCACGTTTGATCCCCATCATCATTGCCATAGAAATCATTGCGCCGAAGAAACCACCAGCTGCAGCTTCAAACTCAAATGCTTTGGTAAAGATCAATTTAAAGATCTCAGGCAACATTGGTAAGTTAGTCATCGCAATGTATAAAGCGACCATGATATAAAGCAATGCCATGAAAGGAACGATACCTTCAGCAACTTTAGCGATACGCTTGATTCCACCAAAGATAATCAATGCTGTCATCACGACTAATACAATACCAACCCATGACACTTCGAGATCAAGTCCGCCGAGACCCAATACAAAATTGGCTTTATCCCAACCCCATGCATGTGAGGTCGCACCAATAATTGCATTTGCTTGCACCGCATTAAATACAAAGCCATACGCTAAAATGAGTGATAGCGCAAAAACGATCCCTAACCACTTTTGTTTTAAGCCTTTGGTAATGTAGTACGCAGGACCACCACGAAATTGCTTGTTTTGATGATCTCTCACTTTAAATAATTGAGCGAGTGATGATTCAACAAATGCAGAACTCATCCCAAGGAAAGCAGTCACCCACATCCAAAACACAGCACCAGGACCACCAATCGCGATTGCAATCGCGACACCTGCAACATTACCAACACCAACACGGCTTGCCAAACCTGTTACGAAAGCCTGAAATGGAGTAATCCCATGTTCATCTTGCGCTTCTTTACGGCTCCCTTTCATCACACGGATACTGTGTAAGAATAAACGAAGCTGTACTGCACCCGTCGCTAATGTGTAAAACACCCCAACCGCAACCAACAATACGACCAAGAAATTCCAAAGCGGATCATTCAAGAATTGTACCCACGACATCAGCGTGGCATTTAATTGTTCATTCATCACTTATTCGCTTAAAAAATTACATGCACATCAAGTACATATACGATAACAATGGATGAATCAAAAAAGCCCCGCATGGGGCTTTTGATCCGACTTAGATAAAGAATTTCAAAATTAATTGAATCACTGTCGCATTGATTAGATCGACGAAGAATGCACCACATAATGGAACAATCAAGAACGCTTTATGCGATGGGCCATACATGTTTGTGATCGCCTGCATGTTTGCAACAGCTGTTGGTGTTGCACCCATACCAAAACCACAGTGACCCGCTGCCAAGACAGCTGCATCGTAGTTTTTACCCATTACACGGAACGTCACAAACGCAGCATAAAGTGCCATCGTCAATGTTTGCGCACCAAGAATCACAACAAGCGGGCCAGCCAAATCAGCCAATTGCCATAATTTCAATGAAAGCAAAGCCATTGCCAAATAAAGTGATAATGACGCATTACCAAATACATCAATTGCACGGTCAAAAATATCTACTTTCAATAGGCTTTCTAAGATGTTACGTAAAACAACGCCGCCGCCAAGCGCCCAAACGAAAGTCGGTAACTCGAACCATGTTCCTTTACTATAACCTGTCATAAATTCAGCAAATGCTAAACATGCAGCAAACATACCGAGCGTTGTAATCGCATTATCAGCAGTAATTAAACGGACTTGATGTGGATTTTCAAATGGCGCAAGCTCTTCAGGATGCTTATCAAGATGCGTATCACGATCTTTGATTTGCGCTGGTGTTTGCTCACGAGCAAGTCCATAACGATTGATCAATAACTTCGCTAAAGGACCACCGATCACACCACCGATAATCAAACCAAATGTCGCACTCGCCATACCCAATGCCAAAGCGCCTTGGATACCATGCTGAGTCTCAAGAATTTCGCCCCAAGCACCCGCAGTACCGTGACCACCTGTCAACGTGATTGAACCTGCGATCAAACCGATCAAAGGATCAATACCTAACAACGATGCAAGGCTCATCCCGACAACATCTTGTACGATGATGAATGATGCGATACAGATCAAAAATAAAACTAAGCCGATCCCGCCCTCTTTTAGCTTCATGAAATTGGCACTGAGACCAATTGAAGCGAAGAAAACTAGCATGAAACTCGTTTGTAATTGACTGCTGAAAACAATACTGTAGCCCCACATCGAGTGCACGAGTAATGAAATTACCGCTGCAACCAAACCACCAGCTACTGGCTCAGGGATGTTGTAACGTCTTAAGAAGTCAATTTTATTAACGAGAAAACGCCCTAATAATAAGACGATCACCGCCGATATTAGGGTATAAAAACCATTGAAAGTAAATTCCATATCTTCTTCCGTTTATTTCATTCGTTTTTCAGATGTTTTTTCCATCCTACAGCCAATGAAATAGTAACTCTCAAAATGAGTGAAAACTCAATCAGCTTAATAAAAAACATACAGTTCTTTGTAAGAACTCAGCTTTATTTAACCTGATTTGTTTTCACGGATGATTACACCTACAGGATAGGTTAGAAGTTATAGCGAGCCATTGCTCCTACACGGTTATCCTTACCTTTTTGACCATTAAAGGTTTTACGTTCGCCATAGACATATTCCAGACCGAACGTAATAGGTGAAACAGGTGAATACATCACATTCCACCAACCTTGTTGTAGTGTCTTGTTTTGCGCTGTATCTGCAAAAGCTTGTTGAGCAAAGTCATTACTATCATTTGCAAACATTGCGCCATACGCCAAAGTACTACGAACTTTTGGCGTAATCTGATACGTCGTACCAACGGTAACTGCATCGAATTCATTCAAATTTAAATCAAAATTATTCGGATTTACATTGAAAGCATTGTTGGTATAAAGCAAGAATTTGCTGTCACCTTTGACATGCGAATAGTCAATCATCGCTTGTAATGAATCAGTGAATTTATATTTTGCACCAATTGCAACGCCCCAACCGAGTGCAGATTCATTCGCACTTAGTTGTTTATCATCGTTAGCAAAACTTTCTTTACTGCGAGCTTCTGTCAATAACGTACGTGCTGATGTTGTCCCCTTACCTTCGGCAAAATCATATTTCAATTTCGTCGTCAGAGCAGGCGCTCTATTGTCATCATTACCTTTTTCTAAGGCAACAGCATAAGTTGTTGTAGGGTTTAATTTAGTACTATAACGAACCATAGGCGTACGGTAAGTACCAATCCCTAATGGTGAGTTAAAATCAAGCATTTCTGGTTGTACGTCTGTTGCCAAGAAAGTTGATGTTGTTTGACCAAATAACCAGTCGTTATATGTGACATACGCATGACGAATACGAATCGTGTCATTGCTACTACCGCCACGGAAGTCAACTTCTAATTTACCACCAACGTCTGCACCTTGGACAGGTGCTTTGAAGTCTAGGCCAAAACGAGTCACTGTCGCAGTGCTGTAGAATCGGTCGCTATTTTTCTCATTATTTTCAAGATCAACCTTGTTGATACGGTTGAAAATGCCATCACCACCTT
>NZ_DJLC01000254.1:0-5995 GCF_002434875.1 Acinetobacter sp. UBA6526
GAATAGCTTTGTGCAACAAAGCCCATTAAAGGTAAAAATATGTACAAATGAGATGACTTATCTTAATTTTAAATTAGAAATTGTATTGGCGACAAAACCTAAAGATAACTAAGAACGAAGTAAAATTATTCAATGCATCAGAAAAAAATTGGATCAATAAAAGCAGAAAAACAAAATTGATTTATCTAAGTTGCCTAACTTTTTCCAGAAATAAAAATTGGGGATTTTTATACATGCCAATATCCGCTCAGAATCAAATTTAAGACAGCTCAATTAGTTTTGAGCTACATGTATTTTTCTATATGAATCTTAAGTGAAGTCCTAACGTGTCAAATCATATCTTTTTAGATATCACTTAATCCAATGTTTGATGAGGGGTAAAATCATAGTTAAAAAATAAGCCCTTGTAAAAACAAGGGCTTATTTCGATATTTGGCGGAAGCGGTGTCCGTCTAACAGCAGTCCAAAGCAATCTAACACAATATTAAAATAAATTATTTTTCATATACTTAATAATTTAATCATCCAAAACCGTCTTGTCTAATCCAATCATTTCCAGTATTTTATGAGGGGTAGGTTGTGGGGTAAAAATAATATGCCAAAGAAATCTAAAGAGCTATCTGCTCTCAGTGTAGCAAAAATCAAAAAGACTGGTCGACATTCTGTAGGCGGTGTTGATGGCTTATATCTAAATGTCGAGGGTAATTCCCGTGTCTGGATTTTGCGTGCTGTTGTGGGTAAACGGTTGGATAAAGATGGGAAGCTAAAACCTCATCGCCGTGATATTGGTATTGGTCCCTACCCTGAAGTTTCTTTAGCAGAAGCTCGTGCTAAAGCCACTGAATTAAGATTACAAATACGAAGTGGTGTTGATCCAATTGCACATAAACAGGAACAGCTCGACAAGCTTCATATTCAAAAGCTTAGAAACAAGACATTCATTGAATGTGCAAAAGTCGTTATTGCTAATAAAACTCGTGAACTCAAAAATGAAAAGCATATCGGACAATGGACATCTACATTAGAAACCTATATCTACCCAACTCTAGGTGATATCAGTATTGGCACAATTACTAAAGTTGATATTGCCGAAGTTCTTAGACCTATCTGGATTGAAAAGAACGAAACAGCTAAACGTATTCGTGGTCGTATCGAAACTATTTTTGATTATGCTAAGGCTATGGGATATTTTGTTGGCGATAATCCTGCTGAATGGAAAGGTAATCTAGAACCAATCTTAGGTAACTTAAAGCAAGAATCACGCCCTCATCCATCTTTACCTTACGAACAAGTTGCTGGGTTTATCCAGCATCTGAGACAGAAAAAAGGGATTTCACCTAAAGCTCTAGAATTTGTAATTTTAACTGCCTGTCGTTCTGGCGAGGTTTTTGGTGCAACATGGCAAGAAATTGATTTTAAGAATAAAGTTTGGATCATTCCTAAAGAAAGGATGAAAGCAGAAAAAGAACACCGTGTTCCCCTATCCCAACAAACCATTAGTTTGCTTGAATCAATTCAAGAATATACTCAACCTCAAGACTTCATTTTCCCTGCTCCTCGTAGTGGCGAAATGCTTTCGGATATGTCCTTAACAACCTTAATCAAGCGGATGCACGAACAAAAGTTAAAAGAAAATGGCTTAGGCTATATTGATCCTAAACAAAATCGAGTGATTACAACACATGGTTTCCGTTCAACATTTCGTGATTGGTCAGCCGATAAAACTGATTATCCTCGTGAAGTCTGTGAGCATGTACTAGCACATAAACTACCCGATGAAGTAGAAGCAGCTTACTTACGTGGAGCTTATCTTGAGAAAAGGAAAAATTTGATGGCTGATTGGGCGAGTTATGCCACATACATAGAAGCCTGACATTCAGCCAATTTCCGCTTTAATATTATTCACCATCAGAATTAATCTTGGTGCAATATCTTCTTCCAGTTTCTCACGGCTTAATACAAAACTTGGCCCACCACAATTGAATACTAAAAGTCCGTGTTGTTCATGCAATAAGGGGACAGCAACTGAATTTACATCTTTCTGCCATTCTCCAATCGAAAAACAACAGCCATAATCTTGGAAATCTTTAAATGCTTTGTCTAACTCTCGATTAATTTTAATCCAGTCATCTTTATTCTTTTCCCGAATGGCATTTAACAGAAAATCGCGCTCATCCGCAGGCATCGCAGCGAGACAAGCCCTGCCCATGGCACTTAAATGGATCGGCAAATAAGTACCGACTGGACGGCGCATTGTTACATTACCTTTACCCTGCACCACATCTAAATAAATCATATTCAGCCGATCACGTGTGGCCATGGCAACCGCTGCACCAGCATAATCTGCTAGCTCCTGCATATGAGGATGGGCTATCGAACGAATCGAAACATTGGCAAGCATTGAATAGCCAAAAGACAGTACCCCTGATGACAATTGAAATTTATTCGAGTTCGGTACTTGCTTAATATATCCTAAACGTGAAAGGGTATGGGTTAAGCGGGTAATGGTCGCTTTAGGTAATCCTGTCATCTGGGACAATTCCTGATTACCTAAATGTTGATATTTGGGTGTAAAGCAACGTAATAATTCTAATCCTCTAGCTAATGCGGTCACATATTGACGGTCATTTTCATCCTGCATATCTTCAATCGGATTCAATAATTCATGACGTAATGGCGCCAAAAGATTTTCTGTCTGTTCTGAATCAATCACGTCATTCGTCATATTATTCCTGCCTAATTAAGCATACTTTGTTCCGCACTGCGGAAATTATAATTCATTTATTATAATTAGGGCAAAGGATAGTCTTCGACAGAATCTCCTTTGCCCAATATTTAAATATTACCCGATGATACCTCTCTGCCTAAGTTCAGCAATCTTTTCTGCATCCAGAATGCCACTTAAGATTTCATCAGTATGTTCACCCAGCATTGGCGGTGCTTTCTTATATTCCACCGGGGTGCGTGACAGTTTAATGGGTGAACCAATCACCGTTAACTTCTCCTTCAACGGATGCTTCATATCAACCAACATATTGCGCGCAATCACCTGAGGCTCCTCAAATGCTTGCTGTAAATTGTTGATTAAACCCACCGGAACTTTTATCGTGTGAATCGCATCTACCCAGTGCCGTGCAGAATTGGTTTTAAAATGGGTGCCGAGTAATTTATCCATCTCTTGACGATGCTGGATTCGTAACGCATTGCTTAAGAAACGCGGATCATTCTGCAGCTCCGGCAAACCAATGGCCTGACACAGCGCAACGAATTGCTTGTCATTTCCACAGGCAATAATAAAGTCCTGATCGGCTGCTTTAAACACTTGATAAGGCACAATATTCGCATGTGCATTGCCATAACGTCCAGGTACTTTACCCGAAGATAGATAATTCATGCCTTGATTGGCTAACGTTGCAACCTGTACATCTAATAACGCCATATCAATATACTGACCCAGACCTGTCATGGTGCGGTTCAAAAGTGCTGCTTGAATCGCAATGGTGGCATAAAGCCCAGTCGTCAGGTCGGCAAAAGCCACACCCACTTTTTGCGGCCCACCGCCCGGAAGGTCATCTTTCTCTCCGGTCACAGACATCAAACCGCCCATACCTTGAATGATAAAATCATAACCCGGTTCTGGCGCACGTGGACCGGTTTGGCCAAATCCGGTAATCGAGCAATACACTAATTTCGGATTAATCGCTTTTAAGCTGTCATAATCCAGACCGTACTTTTTCAGTGAGCCCGCTTTGTAGTTTTCAATTAAAACATCCGAACCTGCTGCCAGTGTACGAACTAATTTCTGACCTTCCAGTGTGGCAATATCAATTGCGATAGAAAGTTTATTGCGGTTAGCAGACTGGTAATAGGCAGCTTCCTGCGTATCTTCACCCTGATCATCCTTCATCCATGGTGGTCCCCACAAGCGGGTATCATCACCTGTTTTGGGACGTTCAACTTTAATCACTTCAGCACCCAAATCCGCCAGAATCTGACCACACCAAGGACCTGCCAGTACGCGGCTTAAATCCAATACGCGAATACCTTCCAATGCACCCATTTTTTATTCCTTTTATGTGCGCTCAATCACCATGGCGAGACCTTGTCCCACACCAATACACAAACTGATTACAGCATATTTTTTGCCGCTACGTTGTAATTCACGTGCTGTCGTTAAGGCAAGACGCGCTCCAGAGGCTCCTAATGGATGTCCGACTGCGATTGCTCCACCATTTGGATTAACACGTGGGTCATCAAAATCGATATCCAAACCTTTTAGACACGCCAATACCTGAGATGCAAAGGCTTCATTGATTTCAATAATATCCATGTCATCTAAAGTGAGATTGGCACGTTTCAGCGCGAGTTTAATGGCATCTACAGGACCAGCACCCATAATACGCGGTTCAATTCCTGCAGCACCAGAAGACAGGATTTTGGCCATCGGTTTGATTCCCAGTTTTTGTTCAGCCGCAGTAGAACCAATAATCAGGGCAGCTGCACCATCATTGACGCCGGATGCATTACCCGCTGTCACCACGCCACCTTCAAATAAAGGCTTGAGCTTTTGCAAGGCAACAAAATCTGAACTTGGACGTGGATGCTCATCGATTTCCACCAGTTTTGGAGACAATTTACGCCCTTGAGACACCTCAACACCTACGATTTCACCAGCGAAAAAACTTGCTTGTTTGGCAGCCTCATATCTCGCTTGGGAAGCGGCTGCGAAACGGTCTGCATCTTCACGCGTTACACCATATTCAACCGCCACGTTATCGCCCGTTTTAGGCATCGTGTCATCACCGAACTGCTTTTCGATTGCCGGGTTCGGGAAACGTGCACCGATAGTTGAATCAAAGACTTTAAGATCACGGCTGAACGATGTTTCTGATTTGGCAAATACAAAAGGAGCTCGAGACATGGATTCCACGCCTCCGGCCAGGATGACCTCACCCTCCCCACAGCTAATTGCACGTGCAGCATCTATCAACGCAGCAAGGCCGGAAGCACATAAACGGTTAACAGTTTGTGCCGGAGTTTTTACATCCAGACCTGCCAATAAGGTCGCATGACGCGCAATGTTACGGCTGTCTTCACCGGCCTGATTGGTATTACCCAGAATCACATCATCAAAGATATTGGCTGGAAGGTGATTTTTTTCTACCAGTGCCTTGATCACATGCGCTGCCAGATTGTCTGGACGGATAGAGGATAACGCACCTGCATGACGGCCAAATGGAGTACGCAGGCCATCGTAAATATAGGCATTTAACATTGTATTAATCCTTTAAATTGTTGAGGTATGAAGCAAAGACAAGTTTAATCGGGCGCGACGCTGCAACCATGGACTTGGACGGTAACGTGGATCACCTGTGTTCTTCGTAATACGTTCCAGAATCTGCAGAATACGTGATGCACCCAGTACGTCCCCCCATGAGATCGGACCATGTGGGTAGCCCAAACCAAGTTTCACTGCCTTATCAATATCTGCTGCAGTTGCAATACCTTGTTGTGCGATATCGCAGGCCAGATTGATTACCATGGCTAATACACGCTGCGCGACAAATCCCATGCTTTCATCAATCACACTGACACCATGGTTATTGGCCGAAAAAATTGTATGTGACTGATCAATATAAACTTTTTTGGTTGCAATCGATGGCATCAAGGTTCGGTGGTTCGCAAAATCGGTGAGCATATCGATACTAACTGCTCGTGTTGCATCGACACCAAAACGCAAAGCTGCAGATGTCGTGTCTTCACCGTAAGTAGCCAGTAAAATTAAACTATCTGCACCCGGTTGCGTGGCTGTATCTAATGTTAATCCTTGCGCTTGCAGATAATTTGTTAGGATGGCTGCATCCTGCTCTAAATCTGTTTTGATCCAGACCGCATTAAATGTTGAAACCTGAGGTACAGTCTGACGAGGCTCTTCATTGATTTTTACGCCATCAACGTATTTGTAGAAACCCTCACCGACCTTACGGCGGACTTT
>NZ_DJLC01000200.1:0-3255 GCF_002434875.1 Acinetobacter sp. UBA6526
TGCGGCGACAGCTGAAGCGTTATTGAGCCATGCTGCTGCGATTCAAACAGAAGCCTTTAGTTTGAGCCAGTTCGATGCTGATTTAACTGATACAGGTTTTATTAATGTCACATTGATGAAATCGAATAAAACTGTTGCGATTCCGAAAGGACAGTCGATTTTATCAAGTTTAGAACAGCAAGGTATCAAGCCAAATCATGGTTGTCGTATGGGTATTTGTAATAAATGTGCATGTAATAAAGCTCAAGGTGCGACACGAAATTTATTGAATGGTGCTGCCAATCAAGAACCCACTCAGTTATTAAAAATTTGTGTGAATTCAGCTCAATCAGATCTTGTGATTGATCTATAAGAGAGAAATTAACGATGAATATGCCTGTTAAAATTGAATTTTTTAAAAATCCAAAAAATCGTGATTTAACTGCCGCAGAGTTAGATGCTTTCGCTCGTGAATTAGATCAGATCAAGCAAGATGTTTTAGATGACTTGGGTGAAAAAGATGCAAAATACATCCGCCGTGTCTACTCTACGATCCGTTATAGCAGCTTTTTAGGCCGTGCTTTGCTATTTGCTGGATGGTTCCCACCAGCATGGTTATTAGGTACGGGGTTATTAGGTTTCGCCAAAATCATGGAAAACATGGAGTTGGGTCATAATGTCATGCACGGTCAGTATGATTGGATGAATGATCCAAAGTTTAATGGTCAAACCTATGAATGGGATACCGTCGGAACTTCTGATAACTGGAGACAAACGCATAACTTTAAGCATCATACTTATACCAATGTAAAGGGGATGGATGATGATGTGGGTTATGGAGTATTTCGTCTATTTCCAGAACAGCGTTGGAACAAATTTACTTTAATCCAACCGATGTATATCGTACCGTTCAGCTTACTATTCCAATGGGGCGTTGCCATTCAAAATCTTGAATTGGGTAAAGTGCTGTATAAACGCAAAACGATGGCGCAATTTAAGCGTGAATGGCAGCCAGCCCAAAAGAAAATAGCGAAGCAACTTTTTAAAGATTATGTGTTTTTCCCATTGATCGCTGGACCTTCGGCGCTTCCTGTATTGACAGGTAATTTAGTGGCGAATGGCATTCGTAATGTATGGACCTTCAGCATCATTTTCTGTGGTCACTTTACCAAAGAAGTTGAAGTATTCCCAAAATCGGTAATACAAGATGAAAGCCGTGGACATTGGTATATGCGTCAAATTCGAGGTTCATCGAATTTGACAGGTTCGGAAGCGTTTCATATTTTGACAGGGCATTTAAGTCATCAAATTGAGCATCATTTATTTCCTGATATTCCTGCACGTCGTTATCGCCAAGTTGCACCTAAAGTGCAAGCTGTGTGTGAGAAATATGGTTTGCATTATAATAATGCCAGTTTTTTAAAACAGTTCGGTGAAGTGGTCGGGCGTATTTTTAAATATGCATTACCATTTAAAAAGTAAAGACAGAATAATAAAAAGCCCCGACTAAATGTTCGGGGCTTTTTATTATTTTTTCTTAGAAATCCACATTGTGATTGTCGCGTGGAAAACCTTTTCATTGAGTTGATCAAGTACATCGACATTCACCAGATATCCTCCAGCCTTATCCCAGTCATAATGACTTTCAACAGGTGTTGCTACTGCAATTAAGTCTGTTTCTGCTTTCTTTAAATATTCAACGGTCATCCCTTTTGGAATCCAGCGATGTGTTGCAGGCACAGTCACTTCTGTCATTGTTCCACCTGCGAGTTCTGCCATATTGCACATTGCAATCGCATGAACTGTGCCGATGTGATTGAGCACTGAGCGCTTTTTCTTAATCGATATTTTACAAGAGTTTGGTTTTAGCTCTTCAAATAATGGGGAAATGCTACTGAAATAAGGTGCTTTTAAGCAGAGCATTCGAGTGAACGTCCACTTTCCAGCAGGTAATACCGATACTTTATTCCATAATTCTAAAGTTGAAGCCATTGAATTTCTCACTAACAGAATTAAATTCTAATACAGAATATAATTCTGTTTACAAATAATGGTCAAGTCATACACAATAGTTCCGACGGTTGGCTATTTAAAATTTACTATGCATATGGCTCAGCAATTATTAGAACGTTTATATCCTCAACGCAGATCATTGCTCAAAAGGAAAATTTTGTCGGATGCATTGTCATGTTTTCTTGAACTGGGTTTGGAAACCACCAGTATTGAGATGATTCGGGACAAATCGGAAAGTAGTGTAGGTGCGATTTATCATCATTTTAAAAATAAAGAAGGCATCATTGCAGCATTGATATTCGCTGCTTTAGATGATCAAGCTTGCTTACGCGAGCAATATTTAGATGAGGCAAAATCATTACAAGATGTGATTTCCGCATTGATTTATAGCTATGTTGATTGGGTCTCTGATCAACCGCAATTCGCGAAATTTTTATTATTAGCACATTTCAGTGTTATGCAAAGTGAATATAAACAGGCATTAAGCGAAAAAAATAAAAAAAGAAATCAAAAGATTATGGCTCATGTTTCAAGCTATGCAGATTTTGAATCATTTAAAAATATACCGATTGAGCTGATCATGTCATTGGTGATTGGTGCATCTGAGAGTTATTGTCGCGCTTGGTTGTCTAAAAAAGTGGTTGCTGATCCGAAAGCGTATAGGGAAATATTGGCACAAGCAGCGTGGGGTTCTTTGCAGGGTTTAAGCAATCAATATAAAACGATTGAGAAAGATCATTCGGGTGAAACGTTATGACCGCATTAGAGCAAAGGCAACTATTTAATGGCGTTTGTCTATGTGGGGCAATCAAATTTGAATTTTCTACTTCAAAAATTAAAACGATCTATCGTTGTTACTGTAGTTTATGTCGTAAGCAGAGTGGGGCTGCATCGAATACGGCGACATTAATTTTGTCAGAACAATTTGACTGGCAACAAGGTCTGCAATTCGTTCGGACGTATGTCAAAGCAACAGGCTTTACCAGTTCGTTTTGTACAGAATGTGGTTCGCCTGTACCTAATGCATTAGGCAGTAATCCAAAAATTATGTGGATTCCTTTAGGTTTGATTGAAAAAGATTTTGTCCCTGAGAAAGAATTGAATTTTTGCATGAACTCACAAGCCAATTGGTCTAAAAATAATACCGTCCCGGTTGCATTTGATGAATTGCCAACGGGTGCGGAGTTCCAAGATTACTTTGAGTTGAATAAATAAAAAGCAGAAGACAACAGTCTTCTGCTTTTTAGATAAATTATTGTATTT
>NZ_DJLC01000086.1:0-202 GCF_002434875.1 Acinetobacter sp. UBA6526
ATATCATGTTGAGTTTTGCCATTTAGTAGATTATTAAAATAATAATCGTAATAAGCGGTTAAATTATTTAAGCGTAGTGGATGTCTGCTATAAAAAGGGTTTACCTTTGACTTAGAATTCCTGCCTTTTGTTCTACTTGCGAGAAATTGCGGGTGGTTCATGAATTCATCAAACTGGCTTTGCTCTATGATGATATTTTTAT
>NZ_DJLC01000086.1:523-4293 GCF_002434875.1 Acinetobacter sp. UBA6526
TTGCTCTATGATGATATTTTTATTACAAAACTTTTTGTACCCCTGAAAAACAATCTCTTGGGCATTTTTCACAAGGATACACAAGTTATATGAAAGTTCGCTCTTTAAAGACTCAATAAACTGGGGAGTGTTTATGTATTCATCGCGCTTTTTTTCATCATACATGTCCACTTCACATATGAGTGGGTTGTCTTTTCGCACCTTTTGCGTATTTGTACACCTACGTAAATTGTCCGGCATTTCAACGTTTTCTGGCAATAGGCTATGTTTAACTAACACATCAATTGAGTTCTTAACGTTCTGGAATTTACCATATGCAGTATTTCTGTGATATTCATCAAGCAAGTTACCTCTATATTTTAAAAGCTCACCTTGAATAATTCTGGGATGTTTATACCACTCAATATTAGTTGATGAAATTTGTTCTAAAAATTGAATTAACGGGGCTCTATGATGTTTCTTATACTTAAAACTGTTAACGTGCTCTTTTAATCTATTAGCAATTTCTGGAGTGCAGGTGGAGTTTAGTATTTTCTTAAAGTTCTCATCGGCGCTGGATTCATGTGCGAAAAGATTTGATATTTCTTCTGGTATAATTTCTGACTTAATTAGTTTGAATTGAGATTCAGTTGGTGAAGCAAGAAAGCTATCTAGTTTATTTAATTCTTTTTTGTTAAAAAAGTCTATATTAATTAATCGCTTAATTAGTATTTGAAGAGCATTGATTAAAACTCTACTGCTTTTAAAAGTGTGTCTTTTGCAAAGGTCTATTCGAATATAGTGTAGGCTTTTAGCTAGTTCACCTGAATCGTTATTGTTAAGCGCTTCATGCAGTACTGCTATGTATGTTTTTATTAAAAATGATAGTTTGGTTTGTTGCTGCTTACCCGACTGAGATATAAAATTAGAAATTAAATAATAAACATCAGCATTCAAAATTCCAGATAAGTTTTCAAGCCTTTCTTTAACAAAATGTGGGAGAGGTGGGGAATCTTTGTTAGAGCGTAAATCTGCATTAGTAAAATTATGATCGAATTTATCAAAAACTTCTTTAGGAATGCTCTCAGACAAATAAATTTTATACTTTGATTCGGTAACTTTATCAAAAGCAACTGCTAATTTATAAACTGAACCTTCATGTAAATAGCGCTCTTTAAGTAAGTGCATTACAAGCATTCTAATGTGCCCTGCATTACGCTTGAACATTGAAAAGCGTTGTCTTCGGCAGATGTCCGAGCGCACATAGATTAGGTTTTGGAGCAGCATATCTGTATCTCGGTTATTAAGTGCCTTGCATAGAACCTTCAAGTACGTCACTAATAACAGAGTGAGTTCAGTTCGTTGGTTGATACTTGACTGAGATACAAAATTAGCAATCAATTTCGATACATCACTATTCAGGAAGCTAGATAAATATTCAAGCCTTAGCACGACAGTAGGTGAGAGGGGATGATTTTTAGCGTTGTCTACTGTATCTGATTTGGAAAGGTCATAGTTGAACTTGAGAGAAACCTCGAATGGAATTTTCTCAGACTTACAGGCTTCGTATTGAGATTCAGTGAGAGTACACATGAGGGAAGATAGACTATCGACATTTCTGCCTTTGAAATAGCTCTCATCAATCATGTGCTTTATGAGCAAGCAAATCTTTCTATACCTTTCACTTGCATATTTAAATTTATTCTGCTGGCAAAGGTCCGCACGAATGTAAGTAAGGTTAAGAATTAGCTCGTTTGTATCATCATTGTTGAAAGGTGAATGGATCAGTTCGATGTACCGAATCAAGATAAGGGAAAGCAAGGGTTGCTGATTCGTGCTCTTAGAATCAATCCATTTTCTGACCAACTCACCTACACCAATAAACGTAGATAAAAAAATGAGCCTTTCGTCATGATTTATCAAAGCTATTCTCTTCTTGATAGTTTCAACTAGTGAAGATGTTCTAGTTTTATATCAAAATTTCAGTTATTACAATAATATCTGAATGGTGAAAAGTTGCTTGTAAGGTGACACTTAGAAGTGATTCCAAAAGTTGAAAAAGTTTGGGCTGAGTTTCGACCTGCCGATGCTGAAATTGTGCATCTTCCTAGCAATTGTCCAGTCTGTGATTCACCTGTTGTGATGCCAGAGGGGGAAGCGTTGGCACGTTGTTCGGGTGGTTTATACTGTGCAGCGCAGCGTATTGAAGCGATTCGTCACTTTGTATCCCGTAAAGCGATGGATATTGAGGGCTTGGGGGATCGTTGGGTAGAATCACTATTACATCTCGACTTACTCAAAGACGTTGCTGATATTTATCATTTGCATGAGCATCGAGACACACTTTTAACCATTGAAAAAATGGGTGAGAAGTCTGTTCAAAACTTGATTGATGCAATTGAAGCCAGCAAGAAAACGACTTTGGCTCGTTTCATTTATGGCCTAGGCATTCGCGGGGTTGGTGAGACAACAGCGCGTATGTTGGCGAATACTTTCCATACATTTGAAGCATTGAAAGCAGCAGATATCGAAGCACTCAAGAAAACTCCTGATGTCGGTGATATTACTGCGGAATGGATTGCAGACTTTTTCCAAGCTCCACATAACATTGAGGTGTTAGATCGATTGCTTGCAGCAGGAATTCATTGGGATGCGCCGACTGCACCAACACGCCAGCCTTTAAATGGCGAGAGTTGGGTTGTGACTGGAACCTTAGAAAGTATGGGACGTGATGAAGCAACACAGAAATTGCAGGCATTAGGTGCACGCGTGAGTGGCAGTGTTTCGAGCAAAACTAAATGTGTGGTTGCGGGTGAAAAAGCGGGAAGCAAGCTAGACAAGGCGCAGAAGCTAGAAATTCGAGTGATGAATGAACAAGAGTTTTTGGAGTTTTTAGCTCAGTATGAAGCTTGATGAAGCAGATAAGGAAATCGCTAAATTAATCATAGGTTTTTGCCTAGCAGCAATTCTCCCTATTCTGTTGATGATCACTTATCATTATTACGATAGCGCGACCAAATGCAAGCAAACACAAGTGTTGGATAATGTGCGAGAGTTACTAAATACTCAACTTTTAAATACTGTATTAGAAAAAGTTGAATTAAGACAAAGTGTATTTCTAGATCTGTTAAAAGAGCAAGAAATACAAAAAAAGTTTATTTGTCTGCAGAAAGATAGTCGACAAGCGGAGAAATGTTGGAAGGAATTTCAATTAGATATTCAAGAGGAAATGAAATTGTTTGATCAAGCTGTTGATCAGTTTGATCAAATGAAATCGAATAATCTTGTTGCTTCTGATTCTATTTATGATCAAGGGTTGTTAAAGTCAAATATATATCAGCCAAATCATATAGTTGAGTTCGCTTATCAGCAAATAAAACAACATTTAGTTGATCAAATGGATCAAGAGGATGCTTCACTATCTCACCTTGATTTTGAGTTACGTTGGCAATTAAGACAGAAGCTATATCGATACACTGGTTTAAGGTTAGGTCAGGTGAAGAGTCTTGAGTATGAAAATGATTCACAAAAAATCTGTAGTGTGAACGTTGAATTTCAAAAAGGTAAGATGGCTAAACTCATTTATCAACCTTACGAAAAGCTTGAATCCACTGGTCGACATGGGACAAGAAAAGAATACCTAGCGTTGCTCTATTTAGAAGACCAACATGGTAATCGTTATAATGATATTGGTGAATACATCATAGAAGCATTTAAGATTAAATAATTGTAGTTAAACACCTCTCAATGATGAAATTGAGAGGTGCTTTTTTATTAAATATATTTTTTCA
>NZ_DJLC01000053.1:0-2626 GCF_002434875.1 Acinetobacter sp. UBA6526
TCAGTCGATACTGCTGGCACTGGCTCTGAGGGATTGAGTATGGCGTTGCTTGGTAGCTACGAAATAATCATCCTTGATATGATGCTACCTGAGTTGGACGGTATGACTATTCTTAAAACGTTACGAAAAAGACATTTAGAAACAAAGGTTATCATCTTATCTGCGCGATCTGAGTCTGAAGACAAGGTAGCGGGGCTATTGGCAGGTGCTGACGACTACCTTTCTAAGCCGTTCTCGTTTGACGAATTGACTGCTAGACTACTTAGCTTGATGAGGAGAGGTGCGGCAAATTGTCTCAATGACCAGGTTACTATCAACAGTTTGACACTCAATATCCAGTTTAAAACGCTTTCATACAATAATGGCATTATCAACCTGACCCCGAATGAGTACAAAATTGTTGAATGTATTTTTCTCAATAGACACAAGATAGTTACCTCAGAAATGCTGAGTGAATTTATTTCTGGAAGCTATGACCATATCTCAAAAAATGCTATTGAAGCTCACCTTTCCTCAGCAAGGAAAAAAGTAAGAGAAAGCGGCGCGTCTCTACCCATTAAAAGTAAACGTGGTTTTGGTTACAGAGTTGTAGAAGCTAATGAAATCAATACGTAAAACATTAACACGAAGACTTTCTATTATTATTTCACTGTTAGTCATTGCCGTTTTACTTGCAGCAGATATTGGCGTTGATTCCTGGGTCGAACAAGAATTCAACCAGGCTATGAAGGCAAAGGTAGGTGTGCTTCAGAGCTTGGTAAATGAAGATGTCGAGGGTGTGGAATTCGAATTTGCAGGTGAGTATTTGCCTGAGTTTGAAGGGACATCTTCCCCCGAGTATTTTCAACTTTGGTACAAAGATTCAACGTTTGAAAAATCAGATACTCTGGCGCTTTATACCATCAATGAATTGCCTTTCAGCAGCATTGGCCTGGATGAATATTCTTTCCAGGATATTACTCTGCCCGATGGCCGTACGGGTCGGGTAATTTACACTCGATATATACCTCAGATTGATTCTGAAGACAGAGCTGGATTTTATCGCGTCATGGGCAAGGGTAACGATACTCGCCCGTCAATGGTTATCGCGTACGCAACATCTACAGAATTGTTAAATTTCACGTTGTGGTTTATCGATGGTGCTTTTCTATTTGCATTAATTATCGTGCCGTTAGTTGTTCGATTTACAGTGCGTAACACTGTGGCTTATGCTCTGGCACCCTTGGATGCCTTAAATGCCAAGATAAAAGGACTACGATTTACCACTAGGCAAAAACACGAAGCTTTTCAAAATAATGTCGAGGAATTGGAACCCATTACCCAAAGTTTGAATCACTTTATTGAAGATAATTATTCGCTTTACCTGCGTGAGAAGAGGTTGACTTCGGATATCGCACACGAGCTAAAAACACCAGTCTCTGAATTAATAAATATGACTGAAGTAGCAATTAAGTTTCCAGGAGAAATAAGATTAGAAAAAGATTTTAAGCCACGTGTTTTGCAAATAGGCACAAGAATGAAAAATATTATTTCTGGCCTTATGTTAATCCAAAAATATAGTTTTAAGACCCTAGAGCTAACTGATGAGATAGATATCCACAAATTAGTAACTCAACTTATTCAGATAAAAGAAGCAAGAAATGTTAAGGTAGAGATTAGCTCCAATTTTCAGTTAAGCGTCAAGAGCAATCGCGTTGCAGTAGAATCGATAATAAGTAATCTGATAGATAACGCTATAGAACACGGAAAAACTGATACAGAAATACTTGTGAACTTAGGTGTAAATAGTTCTAGTAATGTTTACCTCAGAGTGACAAATAAGGTGGGGACAGAGGTTAATGAGGATGATCTAAAGCATATGTTTGAACCGCTTTGGCAAAAAGATGCTTCTAGAACATCTGAAGATAACTTTGGGCTAGGTCTTTCTATAGTAGATGCATTGTGCGACGCTGTATGTGCAGAAGTTTCTGTAACCAAAACCGCCGAAGAAGACATATCGTTTTTGTTGACTTTTAAAAATGAAACTATTGGTCCGTAATCTTTGGCAGGCTTAAGTTACTGTAACCTTAGCCTTAATATCACTCCTGAAAAGAGAGACTGCGACTTAGCAAGAGAATAAAAATAGGGTAATGAAACGTAACCTAGCTTTCGAATTTGGTATGTAGTAGAGATCAAAAAAGTTTTCGGCCACCTGTTCCTTGTCACGGATAATTGCTGCTGGAACAAGTCAATGCTTCCATTCAACTCATTGGGCGTACAACGATAAAATGACTTTACGATTTTTTTGCAGAGTTCTACCAAGAAACTGTTGAAAAACACTTGCTGACAATAGGTTATCCTAATATAGATTAACGTTACCTGTCTCAATCAATGTTCCGAGATCGATGAAATAATTAGAACCAGCATAAAAGTGTTATTCAATTGATACTAGGGAAGATGCAAATAAGTTCCTAACGTGAGATCATGACTGCATGTTAAGTTACATTCTCTACTGCTCGTGAGCCAACAGTTAATTATTGCCAGTAGTCAGCTAAAGCAAGCGCTGATAGCCCTATAAAGAGGTTTTCCTATCACGGATAGACAACTTATTACCGTGCTCACAATTGATAGAAGTGATTGAACTTTT
>NZ_DJLC01000164.1:0-44655 GCF_002434875.1 Acinetobacter sp. UBA6526
TTTGAATCAGGTCGCATGAAACTGTTAGTGCTGCATCTCATTCAACAAAGCCCGAAACATGGCTATGAAATTATTAAAGAAATTAGTGATCTAGTGGGGGACGGATATACGCCTAGTGCGGGAACGATTTATCCAACATTAACAAACTTGGAAGAAATGAATTTTATTTCATTGCTAGATGCAGAGCGTAAGCAATACCAAGTCACTCAGCTTGGTGAGGCTTACTTGCAAGAGCAGCAAGATAAGCTTCTAGCATTGCTAGAAAAACTAAGACTTAGACGTGAAATTCATAATAACGATCAGCTCATTGAGATTCATCGAGCAATGGAAAACCTTAAAACAGCATTGCGACTCAAACTCAATATTACTGATTTACAGCAAGAACAGATTTACCAAATTGCTGAAAAGATCGACCAAGCAGCGATAGCAATTGGCCGTTTATAAATACCTTATCCAATATCAATTTAGAGAAAACTTATGAAACAACATCAATACCATGTTACCGTGCAACATTTGAAAGATGCGAAAGGACAGGCTTCAACGTACACCGAGCGCTTAGAGTTTTACACAGGCAATCATGATGATATTTTTCAAATTGTTGAACGCTTAAAAAGAGCTGAATTTTTTGATGATCAAACTACTAAATCTTTTGCTGTGGGCTTAAAGCTTTTTAGTGAAGTCATGTTGGAACATAAAGATCACCCATTATTCGAGGAGTTCTTACCGCAGTTTGGTCAGTTCATGAAAAATCTAAAACAACACGTAAAGAAATAGGCTTAATCAATATGGATGCAAATAGCGTGCAACAAACAAAGAAGTCATTGTTTTCTAAATTACCTGCAAAATACGCTGCTTGGGTTATGCCATTGATATTGTCAGGATTGATGAGTGCCACATTATCATTCATGAACTTACTGATGAATATAGGGTTGATAGATGGTTTTGCAATGAAATGGCTGTCAACTTGGCTATTCTCATGGTTGATTGCCTATCCCGTGGTCTTGATTTTCTTGCCATTCGTAAGACGTTTAACCAGCCTGATTGTAGATATGACACCGCAATAAACTAGTGTTATATAGATCAATGTATTTAAGTTTAAATGTATGAGGAATGAAATGAATTAGTGGAATTTGGATTGTCTCATGGATGGCACTCAGCGTATTACCAAAAGACTATATAGAAGCTAGATTGTGTTGTTAAGATCAATAAAACAACTCATTGCAATAGCATAGGTAAAAGAGAGCGAGATCATGAGCAATAATAATGATTACGATATTTCAGATTCAAAAGACTGCGAAACCTACATCAATCAATTTATTCAAGACTTTAAAATTCGTTCCGCAGAAATTGGCAAGGGGACAGTGATTAAGCGGGCTTTACCTAGCCGCAATAAACGTTTAGTTGGGGCATGGTGTTTCCTTGATCATGCAGGGCCCGTGAGTTTCCCTGCTGGAGATGGCTTGGATGTTGGGCCGCACCCCCATATTGGTTTGCAAACGTTTACATGGATGATTGAAGGCACCATGATGCATACCGATAGTCTTGGTTCTAAACAGTTGATTCGTCCAAAACAGGTCAATCTCATGACCGCGGGGCATGGGATCTCACATACTGAAGTTGCACCAGATACAGAAACCAAGATGCATGCAGCACAGCTTTGGATTGCTTTGCCTGATGATAAACGCAATATGGATCCGAAGTTTGAACACTATCCAGAATTGCCTGTGGTAAGTAAAGATCAAGTTGAATTTACTGTGTTGGTTGGTGATTTCTTAGAGACAGTTTCACCAGTGCAAGTCCATACACCATTGGTTGGTGTGGATCTCACGGCACAAGCTAACACCAAAACTCGTATTCCACTCAACCCAAAATTTGAATATGCCTTCATGGCATTAGAGGGGACAGCACGCGTAAATGGGCATGAATTGGATGCGGATAACATGGTGGTGTTGGAAACAGGCTTAACGGAAATAGAAGTTGAACTGACGCAAGGACATCGTGTGCTATTGATTGGTGGCGAGCCATTTGAATCACCGATCTTACTGTGGTGGAACTTCGTTGGACGCACCATGGAGGATTTGCAACAAGCTCGTGAAGATTGGATTAATCATGATGCACGTTTTGGTGAGATTCCTGATTATCAAGGTAAGCGATTGGAAGCACCTGTATTGCCTGAGCAAATGAGGGCTTCAAAATGAGTATTATCGCAAGTTCAAAAGTCCAAACATTTGCTGAACCTTGGAAAGGTGAAGTCACAAGTGGCAAACATCATTATTTGACAGATAAACCTGAATCTTTTGGTGGCCATGATACTGGGCCAGCACCTTATGATTTTCTAACAGCAAGTTTAGCATCATGTACCATGATCACCTTGCGGATGTATGCACAACATAAGGAAATCGAGTTGGGGGAGTTTGCAGTGGAGGTCGATTTCTATACTAATCGTGAACAGCAAGAGCATATTGAGCGTCGAGTAATATTTGAACAACCTATTTCACAAGACTTAAAAGAAAAACTTCTCAATGTCTGTAGCAAAACCCCTGTTACTAAAACTTTGTTACGTAGTTTAGACATTCAGACCATGATTCTTTAAGTTGATAGTGCTATTGTGCTTTGGCAAAACATAATTCTAAACGCAACTGTTAGAGGGACTAAAAACGGCAGTTGCGTAGCACAAAGCAGGCACAAAAATGATTACCTTACATTATCTACAATGTTCTCGTTCATTCCGAATATTGTGGGCGTTAGAGGAACTTGGTATCGATGATTATCAAGTTGAGCTTTATCAAAGGACCTCAAGTTACGCAGCTCCAGAAGATCTCAAGCAAATTCATCCGCTTGGGAAAGCGCCAATTTTAGTTGATGATGGTGATGTGATTGTTGAATCTGCTGTGATCTTGGATTATTTACAGCAACGATATGATCAGCAACAACAATTTAGACCGCAAGATTTGAAAGATCAGCGCCAATATTATTATTGGATGCATTATGCAGAAGGCTCTCTCATGCCTTTATTGGTCATGACCTTGGTGATGAATAATGTCAGCAAGCATGTGCCTTGGATAGTTCGACCAGTTGCAGAAAAGATTACCGATGGGGTTAAGGCTGGATTTGTCCGTCCTCGTGTCAAAGAACATGTTTTGTATCTTGAGCAATATTTATCAAAGCATGATTACTTTGCAGGTGAATTTTCATTTGCGGATATTCAGATGGCATTTCCTCTGATTGCATTACAAAAGCGTTTACATGGAAAATATCCAAATATTCAAGCCTTTGTACAGCGTATTCAACAGCGTCCAGCCTTCCAAAAAGCTGAGCAAAAAAGCCTTGATTCCGAATGCTCGTAATGTGGTGATCAAAACAAAAAAAGGAACGATTTATCGTTCCTTTTTTATGTTCTATGTTGTGATTAACGCTTAATGACGATTGAATCAATTCCGCTATGTTGTAGTGTTTGTTGTGCGGCTAAAGCAGCATCTTGGCTATCATAAGGCCCTGAAAAAACACGATACCATGTTTGACCATTTTCGACAGTTTTTACCACATCCGCAGACAAGCCATTCAAAATAATCTCCGCGCGTCGAGCATCAGCACTATCAGGATCAGGATAGCTGCGAACCTGTAAAATATAAGTTGCTGCGACGGGTGTAGTCGGCTCAGTTGGTGTTAGTGTTGCTGAATCTTCGGTTGTCGTCGTTTCAGGCTTAGGTGATTCAATAATGACCACGTTGCCTTCTTGCTTGGTTTCAGGAACAGCTTGTTCTGGAATAGGTGTAACTTGTTGCTGTGGAAGCAAATCATAGAAGCGGTAGTCTTTGTTAGTATCTTCTTCTTGATAATGTTCAGAGGTCACTTGTGTTTTTGTTGGGACGGGTTGCCAAGGTTGCCAAAGCATCAGCATGACGGCAACACATAGGATCGCTAGAATTGCCACAAGCATTCCTAGCCACTTGGGAATAAGTGGTTTCTTGGGCTTATTTGGTCGTTCAGATACACCACGTTGCGTTTTTCCAAACACCTGAAATTCCTCTTGATCCTATTATGTTATTTGTAACTTGAATCTTCTGAGAAACAAAGCACTATCTGTAAAAAATAATGCTTTGTTTGTCGTATTTTTATCAATATATCGTCTGGTGAAGCGGTTGAGAAATCAACCGCAAACGAATGACGATATCAAAATGCTGGCGAGCAACATTGTTTTGAGCATAGCTTTTGCTAATTACATCGCTACGCGGGCATAGCCCTTGTCTTGCGACGATGTACAAAGCGTTACTTTGCTGATTACATCACTACGCGAGCATAGCTCTTGTCTTGCAGTCATGTGTGAAGCCCTCGCTTCACTTTATTACATGGCTTCAGGTGCAGACACGCCTAAAAGCTCTAAACCATTGCGTAATACTTGCTGTACGTTAACTGAAAGTAGTAAACGTGCTTGAGACAACGGAATATTTGTTTCATCAACAAATTTTACGCCATCTTGAGCATACCAACCATGAAATAGTGCTGCTAAATCTTTCAAATAATTGCCAATTTGGTGCGGTTCACAAACGTTTGCTGCACGAATAACAATCTCAGGGTAAGCTGCTAATTTCGCTAGAATTTCTGTTTCTGTGTCTAAAGTTAAAAGATCAGCAACTTGGCGTGCAGTTGCGACATCAAATGCAATTTCTTTTTCTTTAGCACGGTTAAGAATACTGTTGACACGCGCATGTGCATATTGGATGTAATACACAGCATTGTCTTTACTTTGCGAAACGGCAAGGTCTAAATCAAAGTCGATGTGTTGTTCAGATTTACGCATCACGTAGTAGAAACGCGCCGCATCGTTGCCGACTTCTTTACGCAAATCACGTAAAGTCACGAACTGACCTGAACGAGATGACATTTGTACCATCTCACCGCCACGCCATAAACTGACGAATTGAACTAAAAGTACAGTCAGTTTTTTTGAGTCATAACCCATTGCGTCGATTGCAGCTTTCACACGTGAAATATAACCGTGGTGATCAGAGCCCCAAATATCAATGAGGTCTGTATAGCCACGTTGTAGTTTATTCAGGTGGTAAGCAATATCAGATGCAAAATAAGTAGTTTGACCATTACGACGTTTAACAACACGGTCTTTCTCATCGCCAAATTCTGTCGATTTGAACCAGATGTTGCCCTCTTTTTCGTAGAGGAAACCACGTTGGTCAAGTGTTGCTAATGCTTCATCAATCTTTTCTGTCAATGATGCTTCGCTAAACCATTTATCAAAGGTCACACCAAAGTCAGCAAGGTCATCTTTGATATCATCTAAGATCGCGTGTAAAGCTGCTTGATGGAAAACACGATAGCCTAAGCCTAACTGCTGTTGCGAGTTTGCGATTAAACCATCGATATGTTTCTCTTTGTCGCCTGAAAGGACAACTTTATTGCCTTCCGCATCAAGTTCTTCGGCGTATTGAACATCTTCAGGAACATCTTTATAGATATCGGCAACAGGGCGTACATGCGCATCGCCATCTTTATCAATAATGCTCTGAGCGATCTCTTTTACATAGTCGCCTTGGTATGCATTTTTAGGAAAGACCAGTGTTTGACCTGTAAGCTCTAAATAACGTAAATAGGTCGATGTTGCCAAAATATCCATTTGGCGACCAGCGTCATTGACATAGTATTCGCGATCAACTTTAGCGCCAGTTGCTTCTAATAAGTTTGCAACGGTCATACCGTATGCTGCGCCACGACCATGACCCACGTGTAGGCTAGAGGTCGGATTTGCAGAGACAAATTCAACTTGGATTTTCTTGGCTGCATTGGCTTGGCTGCGACCGTATTGATCTTTTTGTGCTTGAATTTGATCAAGCACAGCAAAACGTTGGTCTGCATTTAAAAAGAAGTTGATAAAACCAGGACCAGCAATTTCAGCTTTGGTGATATCAGCGACCTCAGGGAGTGCCGCTAAGATTTTTTCAGCAAGATCGCGAGGTTTCATACCTGCTGCTTTTGAGCCGATCATTGCAATATTTGAAGCAAAGTCACCGTGACTTCGGTCTTTGGTACGGGTTAAATGGCTCGTGTTTGTCCAATCTGAAGGAAGTACCCCTTGTTGTTGAAGGGATTGCACCGCATGATCAAGAGCTGCTTGTATTGCCGTATTCATAGTTACCGAAATAAATGTCGCGGAAAAACGCTAAATATAGCAAATTTCGCCCCATTTAGGGGAGACATTTCCGCTGTAAATGCATAAATTTGGTAATTCATTGCCCTTTAGAGTGGAGCGTGCTTTGAAAGTTTTTGTATGCTGATAATGAGAGATTTAATGATTAGATTCTGCTCATTCTCAATTGATAAATGATGAGGAAAGGAAAGAATTGGAAATACGTGAAATATAAAATGAATATTTCGAAAATGGATTTTGGTATTTTTAAATAAAATGATTTAAATACAAATTAAAGATTAAAGAAAAGTGATGGAAGGATAAGGTGTTTATATCGTATTTCTGTAAATGTTTGAAATAAAAGTATTTGCTTGGATTGTTTTTGTAGTATGTTTTTATTGAATACTCAGCAAAATGAGTATCACTTTTTAAAATACCATTTTTATGAGAAATGGCCTTAAGCTTATAGGTACAAAGCATTTTGCAAAGTATGAAAGACATACTTTTCAGATGCTAAGCAGGCAAATGAGATAGGCAATGACATCAGGAAACCCAAATAAACACTCTCTTTACATCCCTTATGCAGGTTATACACTTTTAGAGTTACCACTACTCAACAAGGGTTCTGCTTTTACCCAAGAAGAACGTAGCAATTTTAATTTACACGGTTTACTGCCTCATATTATTGAGACCATAGAAGAACAAAGCCAGCGCTCGTATCAACAGTTCTGTGCATTTAATGACGATATAAATAAACACATCTATTTGCGCAATATTCAAGATACTAACGAAACGTTGTTCTATCATCTGATCGAAAATCATTTAGAAGAAATGATGCCAGTGATTTATACGCCGACGGTGGGTGAAGCATGTCAGCGTTTCTCGGATATCTATCGCCGCCATCGTGGTATTTTCATTTCATATCCAGATCGCGATTTTATTGAAGATATTTTGCAAAATGTGAATAAAAACAATGTAAAAGTCATTGTGATTACGGATGGTGAGCGGATCTTAGGTTTGGGTGACCAAGGGATTGGTGGTATGGGTATCCCAATCGGTAAGTTGTCACTTTATACCGCTTGTGGTGGGATTAGCCCAGCTTATACGCTACCGATTACCATTGATGTTGGAACCAATAATCAACAGCTGCTAAATGACCCGATTTATATGGGATGGCGACAGCCACGTATTAGCGGTGATGAATATTATGATTTTGTCGATAAAGTCATTACTGCAATTAAGCGTCGCTGGCCTAAAGCCCTAATTCAGTTTGAAGATTTTGCGCAAAAAAATGCGATGCCGCTTTTAGAAAAGTATCGTGACAAAATCTGCTGCTTTAATGATGATATTCAAGGCACGGCTGCGGTTTCAGTCGGTAGTTTATTGGCAGCGAGTAAAGCTGCTGGCAAGCAGTTAAAAGATCAGGTTGTAACGTTCTTAGGTGCTGGCTCAGCAGGCTGTGGCATCGCAGAGCAAATTATCCTACAAATGGTGGCAGAAGGTCTGACAGATGCTGAAGCGCGTGCGCGTGTATTTATGGTGGATCGTTTTGGATTAATTACTGAAAATCAGCCAAACTTACTCGATTTCCAACGTAAGTTAGCGCAAAAGGCCGAAGTTGTAGAGCAATGGGCAAATATCGATGAAGTGATTTCATTGATGGATGTTGTACAGAATGCCAAGCCGACGGTATTAATTGGTGTTTCTGGGCAACCGGGACTCTTCACTGAACAAATTATTAAGACAATGGCACAGCATTGTGAACGTCCTATCGTGATGCCTTTGTCTAACCCAACCTCTCGTGTTGAAGCTGTTCCAGCAGATATCGTGCAATGGACGGAAGGGCGAGCCTTAATTGCAACAGGTAGTCCATTTGCTCCAGTGAACTATCACGGTAAGTTGTATCACATTGCACAATGTAATAACTCTTATATTTTCCCGGGTATCGGTTTGGGTGTTGTAGCGAGTGGTGCGACTCGAATCACTGAGAATATGTTGATGGCATCGAGTCGTGCATTGGCAGATTGCTCACCATTGCTTCAAGATCCGCAGGCTGATTTATTACCATCATTAGGTGAGATTCAAAGTGTTTCAAAAGTGATTGCGTTTGATGTTGCAAAAGCTGCAATTCAGGATGGTGTTGCTGTGATGATCAATGATGAGTTGCTGAAACAAAAAATCGAAGAGTCTTTTTGGCATCCAGAATATCGTCGCTATAAGCGAATTCCATTCTAACTAGAACGAAAAAAGGAGCTTAAAGCTCCTTTTTTTATGCCTCTAAAACTTCTTCGAGTAGCTCATCACTAGGTGCAAAATAATACGCGCCATCGATTGCCGTAGTGAAATGTAATAGGCGATCATGGATACCGTCACCGGATGTGCCAAACATGCGCTGTAACATGGCATCGATAATGGTTAAGTCATTGGTATAAGCCACGAAAAATAAACCTTGCTCACCATTACCATCGCCATAAGGCAGGCTGTGGCGTAAGATTTCCATTTCTTCACCTTGTTCATCTTCAACCACGGTTCGAGCAACATGTGCATTTTCAGGTTTTACGTCATCATCTAACTCGATTGATTCAAGTTTGGTGCGACCAAAAACATGCTCTTGTGCATCGACTTTGAGTTTTTGCCATTTCGCTAAATCATGAATATAGCGTTGAGCAAAGATAAAGCTGCCATCTGCAAAAGTATTGGCTTGTTCAGGAAGCAGCGCCGTTTCAGCACGATCATCTGGGAACTGAGGGTTTTCAGTACCATCAATAAAGCCTGTCATATCACGACCATCAAAGAATCGGAAGCAGGCACGCTCATCTAGAACTTCAACTTTATCCTGAATGCCGTGAAAGAAAGCTTGGCTAATTGCAAAACAAATATCTGCTCTTGCACTGGCAATATGAATAAATACATCCGCAGGAACGACAGGCATATTAAAAGCACCTTGCTGAGGATCAAGTTGCTTAAAGCCCTGAGGCGTTTCTGAATAAAGTTTTGCCCAAAGCTCAGGACCAAAAGCGATGGCTGTTTTAATCTGATCATTTGGATGCTGGGTAATTAAACGGTCACGAGTCGATAATAATGCTTCAATTTGTTGTTTTAATTCAGAAACAGTTAAATCTTTTAAACGTAAAACAATAAAACGTGCATGATCAGAAGGTAATGGAAGAATGACAGATTGAGCAGTCATTAATATCTCCTCAGTTATTTTTAGAAAGACGACAAAAAGAAATATTGTGCCTGATGTTGTTGCTGCTTAATAGTTTATTTATTCTTTTTTACTGTATGAAATAGCAGCGAATTGCGGTAATAAAACGGTATAATTCCACTTTTATTTGTCTGTTTAATTATGGCCTTTCAAGTGTGGTTTGCCTTCATGTTGGCGTGTTGGGTGATTAGTCTCTCTCCGGGAGCAGGTGCTATCGCATCGATGTCGAGTGGTTTGAACTATGGTTTTAGGCATGGTTATTGGAATGCTATTGGTCTTCAACTGGCTTTAATCATTCAAATTTTGATTGTTGCAGCAGGGGTGGGGGTGCTTTTTGCCACAACGCCTTGGGCATTCCAAGTCGTGAAATGGTTTGGTGTGATTTATTTGTTGTATTTGGCTTATGCGCAGTGGACTGCACCTGTTCAAACGATTGATATACAAACTGAACAGAAAAATACATCAGCTTCGGTATTGGTCTTCAAAGGCTTTATCGTCAACATGAGTAATCCTAAAGCGATCGTCTTTTTATTGGCGGTACTGCCGCAGTTTTTAGATTTAAGTCGACCACAATGGCTGCAATATCTGATCATGGCAATCACGATGGTGATGATTGATTTGATCGTGATGGCAGCTTATACAGGACTCGCATCAAAAATATTGAGGTTACTTCGCTCACCAAAACAACAAAAATATTTAAATCGTAGTTTTGCTGTAATGTTTAGCTGTGCGGCGGCGTTGCTGAGTGCCATTCAGCAAGCGAGTTAATCACTTACTGACGAAGGTGCGATTGATTTAAATTTTTGCGCTGCAAAAATTGCTGCGAAAGTAAGTGCCATACATAACACAATGCTTAAACCTGTTGCGATATTTAAGGCAGCACTCGACCATAGACCGACAGTTACGCCAAATTGTGCTAAAACAAAAGCCCAAATCACCATTTGTTTGGGGGAATGCGCGAGTAAACGGGCACTTAATGCAGGAATAACCAGTAGTGCGCCCATAAGCAATGAGCCAACGGCACGTAAAGCGAGAACCGTAAATAATGCGAGTAGCAACATAAAGATCAGGCGTTGCCAGTGAGCATTGACCCCTTCACTCATGGCAATATCTGGATCAATCGCAATTTGAATTTGTGCAGACCAAGCGCGGTAGAGTACGACAAGTGCAGCACTGATCACGATTGCAAACATGGGTAAATCAGCCCATTCGATACTTAATAGATCACCAAATAAATAGCTGAGTAATTCAGGACGTAAGCTCGGCACTTGCTGAATCAGTAGTAAACCTGAACACAGGAGTGTGGCTGAACAGAGTGCAAGCAGTGCATCATTGGGTAAGCGTGAATCATGCAAAATCCATAAAATTGCCACTAACAGCGCGGCTAAACAGCCAACCCCTAGCCAAAAGGGTAAATGTAGAATTCCTGCGATTGCCACACCGAGCAAAGTACCGTGTGCCATCGTGTCGGCAAAGAAAGACATTCTTCGCCATAGCATCAGACAGCCGAGAGGGGCGGTGAGAAAAACTAACAGACTCCCCATGATCCAAGCAGGTAAGAGCAGTTGTAACCATTCCATCATGGCTTAGACCTTTGGTTCAGGGTGAATATGTGGGCGAGGGTCATGTGAACAAGGTTCGGCATGGTCGCTATGTCCACAATGATTATGGTGATGCTGATAGAACATTCGTTGTGTACCAAAAATCGCTTGATACTCTGGATGCTGCTGGATGCTCTCAGGTAGACCGCTACAACAAATATGTTTGTTTAGACATACAACACGATGAGTACCTTGCATCACCCATTGTAGATCATGGGAAACCATCAGCACAGCACAACCATAACGTTCAGGTAGGCTACGAACATATTCATAAAGTTCAGCTTCGGACTGAATGTCTAAACCTTGCATGGGCTCATCAAGCACTAAAATGTCAGGTTGGCGGAGTAAAGCACGAGCTAAAAGGACGCGTTGACGTTCACCACCTGAAAGTTGCTGTACCTTGGATTGCTGTAGTTTTTGAATACCTGTATCGCGAACAATTTCTTGACGAAGATTACTTTCGCAAACTTCTAAATCCAGTAGATCTTGCACACGTAAAGGAAGGCTAGCAGAAGGGTTAAACTTCTGCGGTACATAAGCCATTTTTAATTTTTTAGAAAAATGAACCTTTCCTTTATTTGGCGACATAATGCCAAGCAAGATTTTAATTAATGTTGATTTGCCAGCACCATTCGGGCCGATAAGCGTCACAATCTCTTTTGCCTGTAAAGCGAAATCGACATTACGCAAAATTTCTCGTTCATCTCGACGAACAGAAATATTCTCTAATCGAATAATGGGCGGTGTTACTGGTGTGTGCTGCACTGATGACATTTTCCTGAAATCTCAATAATGCTGTGTTGAGCAGAAAATTGGTCTGAGGCAGCAAGTTGATCAAGTTGTTGAATTAAGCCTTGAGCCGAAGCTTCTTTTACAGAATGACATTCAGTACATATTAAGAATGCAGCCTGATGTCCTTCGCGCGGATGACAACATGGAATATAGGCATTAATAGAAGTCAGGCGATGAATTAAGCCTTTTTCTAATAAGAAATCCAATGTTCGATAAACTGTAGGTGGGGCAGCAGGGCGATCTGCTTGACCTTTTATTTTTGCCAATAAGTCATAAGCACCCATTGGTGCAGAGGCATTTAAAATGAGTTCAAGCACTTCTTTACGTAAAGGTGTGAGGCGTGCGCCAACCGCAGTACAAAGAATCTCTGCTTCAGCAAGTCGAGCTTTGATATCATGATGGCCGTGAACACCGTGTAAAGCATTATCATGTTCATGTGAACAAGAACTCATAAGTTGTCCTCATTGTTTTGCAGCTATCATACCATGCAAATCATTTATAACTATCTATATATAGTAGACATCACGATAGGTAGCTGGGTGTAGCAAAAAATAGACGTAGGCAATCATCTACTTTTGTTATATTATAACATGCTTCGCTTTTTGAGTAATACTGTGATGTCCCGCCTTCTCATTTTTGTTTTCGTTTCGATGTTCAGTACATGGGGGTGGACGCAAAGTTTAGTTGTGTCAACACATCCAATTTACTTGATTGCGAAAGAAGTGACCAAAGATGTAGAAGAGCCTGTGTTGCTATTGGGTGATCAAAGTGGTCATGATGTACAACTTACACCAGCACATCGTAAGGCAATTCAAGATGCTTCTTTGGTGATTTGGTTGGGCAAGGTTCATGAAGCACCCTTAGAAAAACTACTTGGGCAGAACAAAAAAGCGATTGCACTTTTAGACTCAGGCATTTTAACAATTTTACCGCTACGTAGTTTGCGTGGTAATGCTTTACCGAATACGATTGATAGTCATGTGTGGCTAGAGCCAAATAATGCCGTTCGTATTGCGTTCTTCATCGCGACTTTACGTGGGCAACAGTATCCAGAAAATAAGGCAAAATATCTTGCCAATGCCAAAGACTTTGCTCAGCAGATGTTACAAGCATCACAACAATTCGATAGTTCGAATAAAGCCAAGCCATATTGGTCTTATCACGATGCTTATCAATATCTTGAAAGAGCCTTAAATCTAAAATTTTCAGGTGCGCTTACGGATGACCCTCATATTGCGCCAACAGCTGCTCAAATAAAATACTTAAAAGATAACCGTCCGAAGACACAAATGTGTTTATTGGCTGAAATTTCAGCAACACCAAGTCAATATCAGAAACTGAACCCATTAGTTTTCGAGTCAGTCGATGAAAGTATGCGTGGAGAAGACAATTTCGTGACTGCTTGGAAAAAATTGGCTTCAAAAACCGATAAGTGCGTATTAAGTGCGCAAAAATGATGAAAAAAATAAAAATGAGTTGACTCTATCGTCAGAAAATATGGTAACGAAAAAAGCAGACTTAAGTCGAGAAAAGATTGCATGTTCAGGGGTGTAACTCTATAATGCCTGCGATTCGAAACGATCATCAACAAAACTTGTCAAGCAGTTACGCTGTAAGTGGGTAAAAAATGAGCCGAACTAGTCGCATGATTGACCGACGATTAGCAAAAGCTTTGGTCTTCTTACAAGCATGTATGATTCCTGTTGCAGCATTACTTGCATGGGCGATTAAAGATACAACTGCCGCGTTAAGTGCTGCGCTTGGAGCTTTGGTATGTTGGTTGGCACATTGTTATTTTGCTTGGCAGTCGTTTAGAACGGCAGGCGCTAGAGCATCAAAACAAGTCATGCTGAACATGTATCGAGGGATGCTTGGTAAGTTTACGATTGTGATCGTGGGTTTTATATTAATTTTGAGCAATGTTAAACCGCTGTCACCGGTTGCATTGTTTAGTGGATTTATTCTCGTACAAGCGATGTCGTGGGTCGCGCCATTTTGGGTGTCGCGACTACAAAAACGAGGGTAAAACACATTTGAGATTTTTGGGTGTAGAAGCGGGGTCATTGCAGTCCGCAAGATTCGTTTCTCTCCTTTTTAATGATTGACATTGACCAGGTGTGATTTATGGCTGCTGAAGAACATGCCCTGACTTCGACCGAGTATATCAAGCATCACTTGACCAATATGACCTATGGCAAAATGCCTGATGGTACATGGAAGTTAGCTGAGACTGCTGAAGAAGCTCAATCGATGGGGTTCACTGCAATTCACTTGGATTCAATGGGTTGGTCTATCGGACTTGGTGTGATTTTCTGTTTGTTGTTCTGGACAGTTGCGAAAGCTGCAAATGCAGGTGTTCCAACTAAATTCCAGTCTGCAATTGAAATGATTATCGAGTTTGTAGACTCAAGTGTACGTGATACTTTCCACGGCAAATCACGCTTAATTGCTCCTTTATCATTGACCATTTTCGTGTGGATTTTCCTCATGAACGCAATGGACTTGATTCCTGTTGACTGGATTCCTTATCTAGCTCAACAAATTGGTGCAAGCGTATTTGGTATGGACCCTCACCACGTTTACTTCAAGGTTGTTCCATCTACTGACCCTAACATTACTTTAGGTATGTCATTGTCAGTATTTGCGTTAATTTTGTTCTATAGTATTCGTGAAAAAGGGATCGGCGGTTTCGTCGGTGAATTGGCACTTAACCCATTTAACCCAAGTAACCCAGTTGCAAAAGCGTTATTGATTCCAGTGAACTTAATTTTGGAATTAGTAACTTTCCTTGCTCGTCCAGTTTCGTTGGCTCTACGACTGTTCGGTAACATGTATGCGGGTGAGTTGATCTTCATCTTGATCGCATTATTGCCGTTCTGGATCCAGTGGGCGTTATCTGTGCCTTGGGCTATCTTCCACATTCTTGTAATCACGCTGCAAGCATTTATTTTTATGATGCTGACCATCGTTTACTTGAGCATGGCAAGCGAAAAGCATTAATGGTATTGCCTAACTATCACCTGATGGTTGGGCTTAAATTTTAGTTTAATTTGGTAATAACCTAACCTCTGAGGAATTTTTCATGGAACTCACTTTAGGTCTAGTTGCAATTGCATCTGCTATCTTGATCGCTTTCGGTGCTTTAGGTACTGCGATTGGTTTCGGTCTTTTAGGTGGTCGCTTCTTAGAAGCTGTTGCTCGTCAACCAGAATTGGCTCCACAACTTCAAACTCGTATGTTCTTAATCGCGGGTCTTCTTGATGCTGTGCCTATGATCGGTGTTGGTATTGGCTTGTTCTTCATCTTCGCTAATCCATTTGTAGGTTAATAGCTTAATTCCTAAATCCACATATTGAGGAATAGCGAAATGAATATCAACCTCACATTGATTGGTCAAGCAATTGCATTTGCGATGTTCGTCGCATTCTGCATGAAGTTTGTTTGGCCACCACTAATCAATGCGATTAGTGAGCGTCAGCGTAAAATTGCTGATGGCTTAAATGCTGCTGAAAAAGCAAAAGCTGACCTTGCTGATGCGCAAGCACAAGTTAAGGCAGAATTAGACGCAGCAAAAGCACAAGCGGCTCAATTGATCGAACAAGCGAACCGTCGTGCAGCACAATTGGTAGAAGAAGCTCGTACCCAAGCATCAGCTGAAGGTGAGCGTATTCGTCAACAGGCGAAAGAAACTGTTGATCAAGATATCAATGCTGCTCGCGAAGAATTACGTCAACAAGTTGCTGCTTTGGCAGTTGCTGGCGCAGAAAAAATTCTGAACCAACAAGTTGACGCAGAAGCTCATAATGCCATGCTGACTCAGCTGGCTGCTAAACTTTAAGCGAGGCGAATATGGCTGAACTCTTGACGTTAGCACGCCCTTACGCCAAAGCAGCATTTGCTTATGCATCTGAGCAGAATGCAACTGACGCTTGGTCAAATGCGTTACAACTGCTCAGTGCTGCGGTGCAAGATGAAGCATTTTCCGCTTATTTAAATCGCCCTGAGCTGACTCCTGCGGAACAAGTAGGTCTTTTTGCTAAGGTTTTAGGTGAAGATCAATCTCAATCAGTGTCGAACTTTTTGACACTTCTTGCAGACAATGATCGTTTAACTTTATTGCCTGAAATCGAAGTAGAATACGAATTACTTAAATCGCAGAACAACAACACATTGGAAGTAGAAGTTGAATCTGCTTTCCCAATTGATGCGACACAAGAGCACATTTTGGCTCATGCGCTTGAAAAACGTTTCAACAGAACAGTTCATGTTACTGTTAGCGTTAATCCAGCGTTAATCGCAGGTGTTGTGATTCGTGCAGGCGACCAAGTGATAGATGACTCTGCGCTTAACAAGCTTGAAAAAATGCGGACTCGTCTTCTTGCGTAATTGCAAAAAGACTGAACTTAAAAAAGATTGAGGAATAGCGCAATGCAACAACTGAATCCATCCGAGATCAGTGCGCTCATTAAACAGCGTATCGGCGATCTGGACACCAGCGCGACCGCTAAGAACGAAGGTACCATCGTCATGGTATCTGACGGTATCGTGCGTATTCACGGTCTTGCGGATGCAATGTACGGTGAAATGATCGAATTCGACGGCGGCTTATTTGGTATGGCACTGAACCTAGAACAGGATTCAGTGGGTGCCGTTGTTTTAGGTAACTACCTAAGCCTGCAAGAAGGTCAAAAAGCTCGTTGTACAGGACGTGTATTAGAAGTTCCAGTTGGTCCTGAACTTCTTGGCCGTGTCGTAGATGCTTTGGGTAATCCAATTGATGGTAAAGGCCCTATTGATGCAAAACTTACTGATGCTGTTGAAAAAGTAGCACCAGGCGTAATTTGGCGTCAGTCTGTCGACGAACCTGTTCAAACTGGTTATAAATCAGTTGATACCATGATCCCTGTAGGTCGTGGTCAGCGTGAGTTGATTATTGGTGACCGTCAAACTGGTAAAACAGCAATGGCGATCGATGCGATCATCGCTCAGAAAAACTCTGGCATTAAATGTGTATACGTTGCGATTGGTCAAAAACAATCAACAATTGCAAACGTTGTACGTAAGCTAGAAGAAACTGGCGCTATGGCGTATACAACTGTTGTCGCAGCTGCGGCAGCTGATCCTGCAGCAATGCAGTATTTAGCTCCGTACTCTGGTTGTACAATGGGTGAATACTTCCGTGATCGTGGTGAAGATGCGTTAATCATTTATGATGATTTGTCTAAGCAAGCTGTTGCTTACCGTCAAATTTCATTATTGTTACGTCGTCCACCAGGTCGTGAAGCGTATCCAGGTGACGTATTCTATCTTCACTCTCGTCTTCTTGAACGTGCTTCTCGTGTTTCTGCTGACTATGTTGAGAAATTCACTAACGGCGAAGTTAAAGGTCAAACTGGTTCTTTAACTGCATTACCGATTATTGAAACTCAAGCTGGTGACGTATCTGCATTCGTACCTACAAACGTAATTTCGATTACTGACGGTCAGATCTTCTTAGAAACATCATTATTCAACGCAGGTATCCGTCCTGCTGTGAACGCGGGTATCTCTGTATCTCGTGTTGGTGGTTCTGCTCAAACTAAGATCATCAAAAAATTGTCTGGTGGTATCCGTACCGCTTTAGCGCAATACCGTGAATTGGCTGCGTTTGCTCAGTTTGCTTCTGATCTTGACGAAGCAACTCGTAAGCAACTTGAACATGGTCAACGCGTAACTGAGTTAATGAAGCAGAAACAATATGCTCCTTACTCTATCGCTGACCAAGCTGTTTCTGTATATGCATCTAACGAAGGCTACATGGCTGACGTTGAAGTGAAGAAAATCGTAGACTTTGATACTGCGTTAATCTCTTACTTCCGTTCTGAACATGCTGCGTTAATGCAACAGATCGATGAAACTGGTGATTACAACAAAGACATCGAAGCAGCGATCAAATCAGGTATTGAGAGCTTCAAAGCGACTCAAACTTACTAAGTTTATCTTTAGTTAAGTTTGGTTCACGGATCAACCTTCGAAGGCTCGAAAGAGCTTTCGAATACTAGGTTAAGCGTATGGCAAATTTAAAAGAAATTCGCGCCAAAGTAGCTAGTATCAAGAGCACGCAAAAGATTACTCGCGCGATGCAAATGGTAGCTGCTTCGAAAATGCGTCGTGCGCAAGAGCGCATGGCTCAGGGCCGTCCGTATGCCGATAATATGCGCCGTGTAATTGCTCACTTGGTACAAGCAAACCCTGAATATAAACACCGTTATATGGTTGACCGCCCTGTTAAGCGTGTTGGCTATATCGTCGTGTCTTCAGATCGTGGTTTGGCAGGTGGCTTGAACATTAACTTGTTCAAGAAAGTTGTGCAGCATGTCAAAGCACAACAAGAGCAGTCAATTGAAGTTGAATTTGCTTTGATTGGTCAAAAAGCGGTTTCGTTTTTTAAAAGCTACGGCGGTAAAGTGCTTGGTGCAACTACCCAACTTGGCGATGCGCCAAGCTTGGAACAGTTAACTGGCTCAGTACAAGTCATGCTTGATGCATTTGATAAGGGCGAATTAGATCGTATCTACCTCGTATCAAATGGCTTCGTTAATGCAATGACTCAGCAGCCTAAAGTAGAACAACTTGTTCCTTTAGCACCAGCAGAAGAAGGCGATGATCTCAACCGTACTTATGGTTGGGACTATATCTACGAACCAGAAGCAGAAGAATTGTTAAATGGTTTGTTGGTTCGCTATATCGAGTCTATGGTTTATCAAGGTGTGATTGAAAACGTTGCATGTGAGCAGTCAGCTCGTATGGTCGCGATGAAAGCAGCGACAGACAACGCAGGACAATTGATTAAAGACCTACAACTCATTTACAACAAGCTGCGTCAAGCCGCGATTACTCAGGAAATTTCCGAGATCGTTGGCGGTGCCGCTGCCGTTTAACATTATTAAGTTTGAATTGAGGAGACAGCAATGAGTAGCGGTCGTATCATTCAGATCATCGGCGCGGTTATCGACGTCGAGTTTGAGCGCAATAGCGTTCCTAAGATCTATGACGCTCTCCAAGTTGACGGTACTGAAACTACTTTAGAAGTTCAGCAACAGCTTGGCGATGGTGTTGTTCGTACCATCGCAATGGGTTCTACAGAAGGTCTTAAACGTGGCCTTAATGTAACTAGCACAAATGCACCGATTTCTGTTCCTGTAGGTCCTGCTACGCTTGGTCGTATCATGGACGTATTGGGTCGCCCAATCGATGAAGCAGGTCCTGTAGCGACTGAAGCGCGTTTACCGATTCACCGTCAAGCACCTTCTTATGCTGAACAAGCAGCTTCTACTGATCTTTTAGAAACTGGTATTAAAGTCATCGACTTACTTTGCCCGTTCGCGAAAGGTGGTAAAGTTGGTTTATTCGGTGGTGCGGGTGTTGGTAAAACCGTTAACATGATGGAGTTGATCAACAACATCGCTAAAGCGCACTCAGGTTTATCTGTATTCGCTGGTGTTGGTGAGCGTACTCGTGAAGGTAACGACTTCTATCACGAAATGAAAGATTCTAACGTTCTTGACAAAGTAGCAATGGTCTACGGTCAGATGAACGAGCCACCAGGTAACCGTTTACGCGTAGCGTTAACTGGTTTGACTATGGCTGAATACTTCCGTGATGAAAAAGACGAAAATGGTAAAGGTCGTGACGTATTATTATTCGTCGACAACATCTACCGTTATACACTTGCAGGTACTGAAGTATCAGCATTGTTAGGTCGTATGCCATCTGCGGTAGGTTACCAACCAACACTTGCAGAAGAAATGGGTGTTCTTCAAGAGCGTATTACGTCTACTAAATCTGGTTCGATCACATCGATCCAAGCAGTATACGTACCTGCCGATGACTTAACTGACCCATCACCTGCAACAACGTTTGCTCACTTAGATGCAACAGTAGTATTGAGCCGTGACATCGCATCTTCTGGTATTTATCCAGCGATCGATCCACTAGACTCTACTTCACGTCAGTTAGACCCATTAGTTGTTGGTCAAGAGCACTATGAAATTGCACGTTCTGTACAGAACGTATTGCAACGTTATAAAGAGCTTAAAGACATCATCGCAATCTTGGGTATGGATGAGTTAGCTGAAGAAGATAAATTGGTTGTTTACCGTGCGCGTAAAATCCAACGTTTCTTCTCTCAACCATTCCACGTAGCTGAAGTATTTACTGGTGCTCCTGGTAAATTAGTACCGCTTAAAGAAACGATTCGTGGCTTTAAAGGTCTATTAGCTGGTGAATACGATCACATCCCAGAACAAGCGTTCTATATGGTTGGTGGTATTGACGAAGTGATTGCTAAAGCTGAGAAACTCTAATTTAAGGAGATCATCTCATGGCGACTATGCAATGTGATGTCGTAAGTGTTAAAGAGTCGATTTACTCTGGACAAGTTACGATGTTAATCGCAAAAGGTGCGGGCGGTGAATTAGGTATTTTACCTGGACATGCGCCACTCGTAACTTTACTCCAACCGGGCCCGATTCGTGTTCAGTTGGAAAATGGTACAGAAGAAATCGTTTATGTATCAGGCGGTGTGTTAGAAGTTCAACCTCATGTTGTTACGGTGCTTGCAGATACTGCAATCCGTGCTGACAACTTAGATGAAGCAGCAATTTTAGAAGCTCGTAAACAAGCTGAACAATTGCTTGCAAATCAAAAGAGTGATTTGGATTCTGCCGCTGCACTTGCTTCGCTTGCAGAAACTGCAGCTCAGCTCGAAACGATTCGTAAAATCAAGAATCGCGCACTTTAATCAGTGTTGATTTAAGATTGAGAAAGCCACCGTAAGGTGGCTTTTTTATTCGCCAAAAACATAATAAGATGGTGCTTTAGAGAAATTATTAAGTTGTCGATCTCAGTTTTTATTTAATAAATAGCGCTTATAAAAATTCGATTAGGAAGTGTATGTTAGCAAGCAATGTCTTAAAGTTGCGTTTAGATCGCATTGAACAACAAGGGCATCATTTATCCGTAAAAGATCAATTGAAGCTCGTGACATTGGCTCAACCTGAATTAACAGCAAGTTTTTATACTCAAATCTTTCATCAGATATTACCGAAGCATTGGTCTTTTCAACATCATACAGCCGAAGATATTCAATGTTCGTTAAGACTCATCCGTCTTATTGATCAAGTCTTTATTCCTCATTATTCAAAACATGCGTATCGTTATGGATGGTTTGAGCAAGGATTACTGTTTAGATTGCAATATGCCAAGCAAGCATTTAGCGCCAGTGAGAGAGCTGAGATCATTACACATTTAGATCAATGTAAAGATAGCGCATTGAAGTTGAGTATCTTGAAACAGATCAAGGATGAATATGACGATATTCAGCTGACGCTTGCTTTGGCTGAGTTGTCCTATCGTTTAGCAGATTGGTCAACGGCAATAGAAAACTATCATGCGCTGTTACAACAGCAACCTGTGCAGCCTGAACAGGTTTATTACAACTTTATTCATTGTCTTTTAAGTCGAAATCATTATGTGAATGAGCAAGGGCACAGTGATGTGGTTGAGGCCTTAGAACATTTAGGAAACTTAGATCAAATTCAACAACAAGCACGCTATCAGCAGCTCACTCATTGGGCAGTGTCATTGATCTTGCCTGAAACTTTACAAGCTGAAGCAATTAATGAGGAAAATCCTTTTTCTGATATTCAACAAAAGCTAAAAGAGATTGGTTATTCACTCAATCATTGGCTATCAGCAGATGAATTTCGTATTCCATATTATAAAAACATTGTAGAAATAGCACCTAAATTGCTTAACAATCAAGAAATTGTGATGCATTTAGATCGCCACAAAGTTGCAAATCATGCGTTGCAGACCATCTTTTCAGATCGTGATTTGAAATTAGTGAGTGGTGTTAACGCTTCGAGTCATAGTCTTGGATTCATTTGGAATTATTTACAGATTAACCCATTAGTTTTAGATGCTCTAGTTACAGCCTCAAATGGTGAACCAGAAGCATTTTATAATTTAAAACAAATTCCAGCGCCAAATTTCGATCATCAAGCTGCTCTGTTACAACTTTCATCCTATCTCGCAAAACAGCAAGTGGCTTATAACTTAACGCAACAAGGGCATAGCATTGAGTTTGTAGAACATGCTCATTTAGCTGGTTTTGATCTGATTGTTGATGGAACGCCAATGCAGGTGAAATGTAGTTTGGAGCGGGAGAGCATTGAGAATTTTGCAAAAAGTCATCCACATATTGCGATCATTGTGAATATTGAGTTGGCAGATTTACAAGAACATTATCCATCCGTCTTTGCTGATTTAGCGCTGAGTTATGAGTCTGTACAACGCACGGCACAAAATAGTCTGCAAGGTTCAGGACATGTAGATGACTATCTGCCTGTTCCTTTGATGAATACTGGTTTTGCAGTTTATCGAAATTTTCATACAACTCGGCATCAAGCATCGATCAGCCCTGATTGGCAGTATAAGCAGAATCAATCTTTGGTAAAAAATAGTTTGGCTATTGGTGCTGCAATTGGTGGCATTGTTTCAGGTTCGATTGGCGCTTTTGTGGTAGGTGGTTTTGCAGTTTATCGAACATGGCGAATTCAAAAAATAGAGCAGCGTAAGCCCTTACAAGAAAAGCAGCAGTTGTTAATGCAACGTGATCATTTGATGTACTTGCTCGTCGATTTTGCAGAGTGGTTCAATCACAATTTATTGAAATACCGTGTTGATTTATATGCTTATCAACTAAGACAAATTGAAATGAAGTTAATGGGTAAAATCCCTGAACTTGTACTTTCTACGACGTTATTTGCTTATAAATTTGAAGCACATCAGCGTGCTGAAAAATTGTATCAATGGATTGAAAAACAACTGGCACACGACAATCCAAAATATAGGATTCAAGCGGGTTGGGTGGCATTGGCACAATCCAGTCAATTTATATCGATCGAACTAAAACAACGTGTTCAAGAACTTAATCTTGAGTTGGAAAAATATAAAAAAATGACTCAGTATGGCCTGACACTCTCGTCTTTAGAGCAATCGGATGCTCATAGAAGATTACATCAGCAAATGACCGCGATGGATAGGCGATTTAAAGTTCCATCGCAATCTTAGTATTCTTATTAGTTTGAAAATGAAAGTTTATGCTGCTGAGTTTTGAGTGTTATTGGTACTCTTCAAAACTAAGCTTGCTAACTTCACCGTATCCATTTGGATAGTATTCAATTGTTTCTCAATCTGCTCAAAGTTGATTTTAGCAAGATCAAATTGACCATGAAGCAACGGCATGTTGAGTAACTGTTGATTGGCAACGAGAAGATTTTGGCGAATTTGATCAATTTCATTACTTTTTAAATTAAGTGAAAGCAACGTATCGTGTAGACCATGCAATTCTTGATTTAGATCGCCTGACGTTGCTTTCAGTTGTTGCACATTTTTATTTTGAATTGCTTGTTCTAAGCTATTTTGAGATTGTTTTAGCAAAGCAATATAGTCATCAGTTTCGAGCTGTAATTTTGCAATATCACGAGCAATATTCAACATATTCCCTCTGCTTAGATTTTGCGTGTCTTGAGCAGAACTCGATTGAATAATTTCATCACTCATATTTTGTTCAGTACTCTGCTCTGATTGGATATTTGTATGATCTTCTTGTGGTGCTTGATCACAACCAGTCAAGACAAATGCTGATAGCAGTGTAATGCTTGAAAGAAGGGCTTTGATAGAGAATTTATCCATCATGGCTAAACGAACACCAGATCATAAAAAGGACGCTCACTATAATAAAAAAGTGTGGAGAGGGAATGGGTTTTTGCAAAGAGCAAACAATTTGTAAATAAAAAGGACAGTCACGATGAACTGTCCCTTGTGTACTACTTTAGATCATTAACCATTTAAAATTTTGATAATCGAATGGTTTAAGACATTAATTAAAATATAGTCACCATTCACCTTGATCCATTGCTGGTTTTTAGCAGGTTTATGCAGGTGTTTGTATTGGGCGTAGTTAATTTTATAACCATGTCCGCGATATGCACTTGGAACTTTCTGTCCTACTTTCCAGTCTTTAGACGGATGAACTTTATTCTTTTGTGCATTTGAATGTTGAGGTGCTTGAGAGTGTTTAACGACTTTTTGTGGTGTATGGTCATGTGGTGCAGCAAAAGCAGGAACAGCGATTGCTGTAGATAACGATAAGATTAGAATTTTAGCAATATTTTTCATGGTTCACCTATATGTGAAGGAAGTGCCGATGAAATGATTTAAACCTAAAGTTGCTAAAATAATGTGGATGCGGTGTTCGAAAATGATAAAACTATGCATAAATAATGGATATAAAAAAAAGCATGTTAAACATGCTTTTCTTGGGTATGGAAAATATAAGGGATTGATTTATTTTGTTAATTCAGCCTCGATTGCATTCACAATACGTTCGTCATCCGCAGTGATATCTGGTGCAAAACGAGCAATAATTTCACCCTTTTTATTCACGAGGAATTTTTCAAAGTTCCACAGTACTTCAGGTGGATTGTTTGGTGTTAAGCCGTAATCAACGAGGTCTTTCCACCAAGGACCTTCACCGATACGCTCAGGAATCGCTTGTGTTAAGGTTTGGTAAAGAGGGTGCTTGTCATCGCCAGCAACTGAGATTTTTGCGAAAAGTGGGAAATGTACATCATAGTTCAGCGAGCAGAATTGCTGAATTTCATCATTTGTACCTGGTTCTTGTTCTAAGAAGTTATTTGCAGGAAAACCGAGAATCTCTAAACCTTGATCTTTCTTTGCTTGATATAGCTTCTCTAAACCTTCGTATTGAGGCGTTAAACCGCACTTTGATGCAACGTTCACGATCAGTAGCACTTTACCTTGGTATTGATCTAGATCAACATCTTGACCTTTGATGTCCTTAACTGGAATGTGATAAACCGATTGGCTCATGAGATATGTCCTAATTTGTTGTTGTAGCAAAACATCATTGTTTTAACTGCTATTCAAGCTAAGTGCAATGCCCATATTCGGAATGTATACAAATAAAGAATAGTGTTTGTGATTTCAAATTGAAGGTGATTTAAATGGATGCATTTTTTAGTTGAATTGGCGTTTGCCCTGTATAGCGTTTAAAGAATTCGATAAAACTGGAACTATGGTGATAACCCAAAGCAAATGCGAGTTGTTTAATGGTCATACCTTGACGGATTTGATTGATCGCAAAGATGATTTTTGCTCGATTACGCCACTCAGAGAGAGACAGTTGTAATTCTTGCTGGCTAAGACGAAGGATATGCCGTTCACTGACTGAAAACTGCTGCAACACTTGTTGGAGACTTTGAGGAAAGGAGTCTGGTGCAGATAGTTTTTCTAAAATTGGCGCGAGAATGGGATGTGTACTTTGCGGTAAATAATGTGAATAGGCTGGCGCTTGTTTCAACTGATCAAATAAAACTTGTAATAGGTGTTCGAGATATTCAGGTGAAGTTTGTTGTTTTTGTTGTTCCAAAATTTGTACCACTAAAGCGCGAAAAAAAGGCTCAATGCTAAAACAGCGGCAACTCAACCCCAACGCTTGACCATATCTAGGATGTAGCCGAATACAGATATAGTGAATTTCATGTTCTACAGGCAGTGACTGATGCTCTGTACGAGGTGGTAACCAAAGTCCATAGCTCGGTGGGGATAGGTAGTATTGTCCTTCGATATCAAATTCTAAAGTGCCATTTAAACTAAAATTGAAATCACCCCAAATTGAAGAATGTGGACTGACAACATCATCCTTTTGGTAGAGAAATTCATGCACTTCTATACCATTCAAAAAGGGAAATTGTTCAGTCTCAGCACGCTTCATTTGAGGTCTCAACGTTTAATTTTCACAGGTAATTTTTGGGTTATTTAAACCTTTGGCTAAGGTGAAAATACTGAGTAATGCTAATGCGACAAAGCTAATCACACCATAAATTAAGATATTTTCATTGAAATGATCAACGACATAACCACCTAGAAGTGAACCTGTTGCGATCATGACTTGGAACAATCCCACAAATAAAGGCATACCTTTTTCTACGGCATTTGGTGCGTGTACAAACATCCAGATATTGGCTGAGGTTGGGAATGCACCGAATGCAAAGCCCCATAATGCTGTTAAAACAATAGCACCAAACTCATGTATTGCAAAAACTGGGAAACCAAAGAATACGATGGTAAAACAAATGCCGACAAAGGCGAGGGTATAGCGCACATTTAAATTACCACTATAACCTGCAAAAGCATTACCAAAAATACCTGCAATCCCGTACAGCAATAACAGTGAACTGATCGTCGTACCATCAAATCCTGCAATATTTTTAAAGAAGGGTGCGAGATAACTATAGGCACAGAAATGGGCTAAACCAATTAGCAGCACGATCAGCATCCCGCTACGTGCTTTAGGTTCGCGGAGCAATGCAGGTAAATCACGGAGATGAATGGCTGAATCTGGTTTAAGTTTTGGTAAGAAAATCAGTTGTAACACTAGGACCACTAAGCCAATCGCCGCCGTGATACCAAATGCACTTCGCCAACCATAAAATTCACTTAACCATGTTCCAATCGGCACACCAAGTACTGTAGCGAAGGTTACACCAGCCATCACGATCGCTGTTGCTTTGGCAATTGGTAAATGTGCGGGTGCGAGTTTTCCACTTAAAGCAATCGCCGTTGCCCAAAAGCCACCAATTGAAATACCAAGAACCAGTCGACTCAAGAGTAAGACGTGGAAGCTATCTGCAAAAGCAGTAATGGTGTTGGCAATGACCATGATCGCCGTGAGTAAAATGAGTACATAACGACGATCAAGTTGTTTGACGGCGATCGGGAGTAATGGTGCTGCAAGCGCTGCCATAACTCCAGGTAAGGTAATAATCAAACCTGCCGTACCGACTGAAATGTTGAGATCAGTTGCAACACTGTTTAATACACCAACGGGCAGAAATTCACTGGTCACAAGAGCAAAAACTGCGATTGCGACAGCCAAGATCGCGAACCAACTACCTTGAGTTTGAGTTACCGTTGTGGGGTGAGCTTCGGGAGAGGGAGTATGTTCCATAAAAGTTTCCTTTATTATCAGTGTTTTGATAATAAAATTAGGCAATAGGGATATTTTTATAACAATTGTTATAAAATAAAATAGTTGATAAAAATTGATGCGTCAATTAATTTAATAATGATCGTTATAAAATAATGTGTAACCCTTATGACAAATAACAATGTATCTGAACAAGAACCTTGTGATCATCCAGCAAAAAAGAAGCGTGGACGTCCAAAGTGCTTTGATGAGCAACAGGCCTTAGAAAAAGCGATGTTGTTATTTTGGGAGCATGGCTATGAAGCAACGTCGATTAGTGATCTCACACAAACTTTGGCACTGACTGCGCCGAGTTTATATAGTAGTTTTGGAGATAAAACGACGCTGTTTTATAAATGTATCGATTATTATCTTGCACACGAAGCCTGTCCAATTGAAGCCATTTTTTTAGAAGCTAAAACTGCCAAAGTTGCTTTTGAGTTGTTTCTTTACGATAACGTGCAACGTTTGGCACAGCCAGATAAACCTTCGGGCTGTATGTTAGTTGTGGCGACGATGAACTGTTCGGATCATGCTCAAGAGGTGCAACACAATATTTTAGAAAAAAGGCTCAAGACCAAACAAAAATTACTTGAGCGTTTACAACAAGCCGTCGCAGAGGGCGATGTTGCAGAAACCGCACCATTACAAGAAATAGCAGATTTCTATGCCACTGTTTTACAGGGACTCACCATACAAGCAAGAGATGGCGCAAATGTAGAGCAACTGCATAAAGTGGTTGAGCATGCGATGCGAACATGGGATCTGTTCTAAAATTCACATGTCGTAACTGCGATATAAATGTCTGAAATACGATATTTCAATTAAATTAGACATCTTTCACAATACACACATCACGTAAATGTGCTGAGATTGATGATGGTTCAGTTGAGTAAATATCAAAAGTGGGCATTTGTTTTGCCACTCATTGCAGTGTTAATTTGGTCGCTTAATATCGCTGTAACGCGTTATGTTGCTGATTATATTTCGCCTGTGAGTATCAGCTTCTATCGTTGGTTTGTCGCTTTTCTGATTTTAACGCCTTTCATGCTGCCAAAAGTGTGGAAGCAACGCGCGGTGATTGGAAAAGATTTAGGTAAACTGGCCGTGTTGAGTGCGTTTGGGATGGTGTTATATCAAGGGCTGTCTTATACCGCTGCCCACTATACGACGGCGACCAACATGGGAATTGTGAATGCCTTTGTTCCAGTCTTTACCATTTTTATTTCCTATCTGATCTTAAAAGATGTGCCAAATCGCTTTGCAATGTTTGGCAGCTTACTGTCATTTGCAGGTCTGATCTATGTGATGAGTCAGGGGCATATCTCAAGCTTATTTGAGCAGGGTGGACACTGGGGCGATGCTGTTATGGTGGTTGCGGTTGGTTTCTACGCATTCTATGGCGTATTCCTCAAAAAATGGCAATTAAAGCTGCCGCTGTTGACCAGCCTTTATGTACAAATTGGCTTTGCGTTGTTGTATCACGTACCATTTTTACTTTGGTTTGGCTTAGATGGGATTAATGCTGACAACGCTGCAAGCGTGCTATATGCAGGTGTTTTTCCATCATTGATTGCGCCTTTATTGTGGATGGTGGCTGTTCAAGCAATTGGTCCTAACCGTACCAGTATTTTTATGAATCTGATGCCAGTATTTACCGCAATCATTGCCAGTCTTTGGTTATCTGAGCATTGGACAATCTACCATACGATTGGTGGAGTAATGATTTTAGTCGGCATCATTATGGCGCAGAAGAAAACAATAAAAGTGCCTTCACGATTGGTTGAAACGGCTTCTTAAATATGAAATGCTGGGGTGTGTTTGTCTAAAATAACAACAAACACACCAAATTATTTATTAGGCGTTCATTCTTTCTATATGATTTACAAATATATTTTAATTAATGTCGAAATTTGCGATCAAAAAAAAGCTGAATAAAAATATAAATATAATTTTATTGAAATTTGAAAACTGACAAAAATGGTGCGCTTTTCACATTTTTTGTTAGATAAATAATATATTTGTATAAATTGAACGATTGATCCATAATACTTTCCATAGCGAGCTGATTCGTTTTTAGAATGAAGAAGTTGCTAACCAAATTGATGAACCCTCTGGATGTGATTTACACATCCTTTTTATGCTCAGTTATCCCTATATAACTGAGCTTTTTTTTGTGTGAAATTCACTGATTATGCCCGAATGACTTCACCAGTGAGTGCATTGAGAATACGACTTGGTTGCTGGCTAAGCCCTAACTCACCCTCTAGATAATTGAGCGAATTACCAAAATAGTTTTCTGTTTCGTGCAGACTTTGGGCTGGATTAAGACCCGCAGGATTGGCACTCGTCGAGACAATAAAACCACCAAAATGATTGCATAGCTCGACGCATAAAGGATGAGTCGTAACACGTACAGCCACTAAAGGATGTTGTCCTTTAATCCATGTTGGGATCTGTTCATCCGCTGGTAATAACCATGTGGTTGCACGCTCGGTTGGTTGACGATTTGACCAGCTTGCAATGACTTGCTGACGGATTTCAGCGCTGAGACGATGTAGTAAGTGCTCTACTTGATTTAAATGACCCGCTAATAAAATAACGCCTTTCTCTATTGGACGATGCTTCAGTTCGAGAATATTTTGGAATGCCTGTTCGTTGAATGGATCACAACCCAAGCCCCAAACTGCTTCTGTTGGGTAGGCGAGCACCTGACCCTGTTTTAAAAGTTGTGCTGCTTCAGATGTTGAGGATGTGATCATAGGATGAGGGTAAGTAAAAGATAGGGAGTTACTAGTTTAAAGCATTGGTCGACAACGTAAATAGCGACCACCTTGCTGCATACATAATCCTAATAACTCAAGTTCCATTAACTGGGCAGTGAGCTCTGCGGGAGAAGTTGGAGAGTTTTGTGCGAGTTGATCTAAATCTTGTCCTACCCAATCAAGTTGTTGATACAGCGGGAGTAACTTTGTTGGAATGTGTGCAGAAGCTTCGACTATTTCTTTTTCTTTGCTTGGTTGTTGCTGTGTTTGCCACTGGGTTGGAAGTGCCAAATCTTCAATAATTTGTTCAGGATGATCGATGAGAATAGCACCTTCACGAATTAGTTGATGGCAGCCTTGGTGGAATTCACTGTAGATATGTCCAGGTATCGCAAATACTAGTTTACCTTGTTCGGCCGCTTTATTCGCAGTAATAAGTGACCCGCTTTGTAGTGCGGCCTCAATCACAACCACACCGAGACTCAGACCACTCACAATCCGATTTCTTCGCGGAAAGTGTTGCTGTAAAGGCATTGTGGTTGGAAGAAACTCAGTCACGATAGCACCTGATTGAACAATCTGTTGTGCAAGCGTCTTATTTTGAGAAGGATAAACAGTATCTAAGCCTGTTCCCACAACTGCAATGGTTCGATGATGGCTTAAGCCACCACGATGTGCTGCTTCATCAATTCCATGAGCTAAACCACTGCTAATATAAAAACCTTTTTCACTTAAATAATAAGCAAAATCATACGCAACTTGGCGACCATGTGGACTCGGTTTCCGACTCCCAACCATTGCAATTTGCGGTTGTAATAAAGCTTGTGCTTGTCCCTGACCGAAGAGAATCGGTGGATGATCTGAATAGGGTAGGAGTTGGGTTGGGTAACCAATATCTTGTGGTGTCAGAATGAAGTCTGTGTGTTTCTGAATCAGCTGTACAATCTGTTCGAATTTCTGTTGGCCCTCAGGGCTGAGAAACTCGTCCAAACGTTTTAAATGATTAGCATGTAAACCAAGTTGTTTCCATTCTGGGAAACGATGTGATTGTGTTGCTTGTTCACAGCTTCCAAAATGTTGAATAATTTTTTGGAAACTTGAGAGAGAATGTTGAACCAAATACCACACCAACACGGTTTGGTAGTGATGGGGTGATAGTTGACTCAACATCGTTTAGAATTTAGTCATCAAGACGAGGTGGTTTGATGTCTGAACCCACTTTAATTGGGAGTTCACTTTCCAATACGTAAGCATAGCTAATACGATCAAAACTCTTAAAGATCATAACACTACCCACATATTGCCCCGGTAATTTTACTTTCTCTTTGGTTTTTGGATCACGTACCGTTTCACCCTCTTGGTATGTGCTGAACACTTGACCGATTTCAACACCATCAGCTGTACCACGGTCTACCGTAACAACGCCATTTTTCGCAGCAGTACCGATTGATCCCATCACACGGATGACTTTACCGCCGTCACGGACTTGGTTTGCATCAGTCGGATAGAATAATGTTGGTAACATCGCATCTTGTTCAAGCATCACGCGGTCGCCACGACGAACTTCGCCGTTATAACTATCTGTGAGTTCAACCGTGGTAATGTCATTTTCACTGGTAATTGCAACGCCAGATGCCACTTGCGTAAGTTCAACACCTAAGTTTTGCTTTTTACCATTTTGATCTAACACGATATAAGGTTGACCTTCACGGAATACGCCATAACGCTGACCATTTTCGAGACCTTGTCCACGAACATAGACGCTTTGACCTTTACCAGCCAAGACACGGTTATCTGCTGTACCCAGAATATAAGGCGTATTGGCAATTGCCTCAGCAGGAAGTACAGATGTACGTTCTAGCCATTGTTGAATATGCGCCAGTGGAATAACAGGAACACTATTATTTAACGCTTCAATACGTACTTGTGGGCGTAAGTTAGATGTATTCCCAGAATAACGACGGATGATACCATCACAGCCATCGCCTTCATCTTTACCGATTAAAGGTTTACCGTTCAGGCTACAAAGAAGCAATTTGTCACCTGGATAAATCCAATGAGGATTTTTCACATGTTTATTGCTTGCCCAGATTTCAGGCCAACGCCATGGCTTGCTTAAGAATTTTCCAGAAATATCCCAAAGCGTATCGCCTTTTTTCACCACATAAACGTTTGGTGCACCCGCTTTAACAGAAGGAGGGCTGACATTTGGACTTGCTGCATGAGCCAGATTTACGCTCATACCTAATCCCGCACAAATCGCAACCGCAATCAGTTGTTTTTTTAACCCCAAGGCATGAAATGATTGTATGCCGTTTAAAACCTTTTTCATTATCATAATTCCTAAAAATTATGTGTGTAGTTGCGCTATAATAACGACTTTACACACAATTTTTTGATCAAGCATTCCCTTCAGTTGGTTTTCTGATCAATGGCATAAATGAGGAACAGTATGGCCTTATTACCTATTTTAAGTTTTCCTGATTCCCGTCTTCGTACCATTGCTAAGCCAGTCGAAGAAGTCACTGATGATATTCGTCAGCTTGCAGCAGATATGTTAGAAACCATGTACGAGGCACCGGGTATAGGTTTAGCGGCAACTCAGGTTGATCATCATATTCAGCTTATTGTCATGGACCTTTCTGAAGAGAAAAATCAACCGATGGTGTTCATCAACCCCAAAGTCACTCCACTGACTCAAGAAACGCAACCTTATGAAGAAGGCTGTCTCTCTGTGCCTCAAATATACGATAAAGTTGAGCGTCCGTCACGCGTAAAAATCGAGGCAATTAACCTTGAAGGTCAAGCATTTGAGTTAGAAGCTGACGAACTTCTCGCTGTTTGTATTCAACATGAAATGGATCACTTAAATGGCAAACTTTTTGTTGATTATTTATCGCCGTTAAAACGTCAACGTGCACGTGAAAAAGTCGAAAAAGTGGTTCGCCAACGTGAAAAAGAGAAAGTTACGGTTAAACGTTAAGTTGTACTGTCTTTAATTGAGATGTTTTCTTTGTTTCGTTGTGGTTTGTTGCTTGCATTTGCCGCGGTCTGTTTACAGATTGCGGTATTTTTGCAGCCGCTACTTCCGAAGCAGTATCAAATCGCACCAGTCTGTGAAACGATTACCAAAGCTTTATTGCTACCCAAAGTACAAGCTGAGCAGAGCCAATCACAGCATCATGCCCATCATCATTCACATCAACTTGAACAAACATCCGCATCTACATCGTCGCATGATCATCATGATCCAAGCCATCAGTGCCAGTATTGTACAGTCTATGCCAATCTGATATTGCCGCCTGAGTTGGGTGTAAAAGAAGTTCTAGTTCGGATCCAAGTTCGTTTAGTTGCGTATCAGCAAGCGTTTCGCCACGTTTTCTTCTTACTGCAACGACTATTCTTATTACCTCAAGGGCGAGCTCCGCCACTCTTTGCATAAATTAAAACGTCAATTTCATTAGGGTTTTCAAAACTCTAGCCTAGTTTTACTTATGTTTTAAGAGAGACCGATCATGGCTCAACCTAAATTTTTATTACAACCACTGACGGTTGCGATTCTTGCTGCTTCAAATACAACAGTTTTATGGGCAAATACCGACGTACAGTCAGAACAACCAGCTCCTGTTGTTTTAGCGCCAATTGTTGTTACAGCAGTACAGCCGAATGATGCAAATGGATTGATTATCCATGCTGATCCTAAACAACCGATTCAACCCGTTCCTGCAACGGATGGGGCGGATTATTTACAAAGTATCATGGGTTTTAATGCCATTAAGAACGGTGGAACCAATGGTGATGTGACTTTCCGTGGGATGTTTGGTTCACGGATTAAGATGCTTGTTGATGGTAGTGAAAATCTGGGTGCATGTCCGAATCGTATGGACGCGCCGACTTCTTATATTCAGCCAGAAAGTTTCGATAAAATTACTGTGATTAAAGGACCACAAACGGTGCAATATGCAACGCCTGGTTCTGCTGCAACGGTAATATTTGAGCGTCAGCCTGAAAACCTGAGTAAAGATCAGCCTTATCGTGGGCAAGCCAGTGTTTTAATCGGTTCGTATGGCCGATTAGATCATAATGTAGAAGCTGCAATTGGTGATGAAACTAAATATGCACGTTTAAATGTGAATCGCTCTGTCGCAGATGACTATAAAGATGGGGATGATAAAAGCATTCACTCAAATTGGGAGCGTTGGAATGCAGACCTTGCCGTGGGCTGGAAACCAACCGAGGATTCGTGGTTGGAACTACGTGCAGGCAAGGGTGATGGAGAAGCTGCTTATGCAGGGCGCACTATGGATGGCTCGCAGTTTAAGCGTGAAAGTTTAGGTTTACATGCTGAACAGAAAAATATCACAGAGGTGATTAAGAAAATTGAAGCCCAAGTGGACTACAGTTATAACGATCATTTGATGGATAATTATAGTTTACGCACGCCGCCGATGACGACGATGAATATGCACGGTATGGAGATGACTGTACCGAATAAGATGTCGATGCGCGTTGATCGTCGTACTTTAAATACACGTCTTGCAGTAACAACGGATTGGGATAAATTTAGCGTCGTTTCTGGTGTTGATACACAGCAGAATAAACATGGCGGTGACATGATTATGTATGCGATGCCATCCATGAACTCGCCGTATGCTGAAGACTTAAAATTCCAATCTTATGGTGCATTTAGCGAGTGGACTTACGCCTTTAATCCAGATCAAAAATTAGTTGCTGGCGCACGTGTTGATCAGGTCAAGATTGATAATCTGGAAAATGGTAAAGACCGTAAAGATACTTTGCCAAGCGGTTTTATCCGTATTGAGAAGAATCTACCCGAGCATGGATTAAAAACTTATGTAGGTTTGGGCTATGTGGAACGTACACCAGATTTTTGGGAGTTATATAGCACGATAACGGATCATGGCGTGCCTGAAAAGAAAGATCCTACAAAATTTCTGATGGTGAATAACCTAAATAACTTGAAAGCTGAACGTACGGCACAACTTGACCTTGGCTTCCAAGCTGAACATGGCGCTTGGAACGCATGGGCATCAGCTTATGCTGGTTTGATTAAAGACTTCATTTTAATGGAATACAATACTCCTGATAAACGCAAAGCATTGGCACGTAATGTTGATGCCACAATTGCAGGCGCAGAAGCTGGTGTTGGCTATCAATTTACGGATCGTCTCCAAGCCGATGTTTCCACCATGTATGCTTGGGGTGAAAATACATCTGATGATCGAGCTTTACCACAAATTGCACCTTTGGAAGGACGACTCAATCTTCGTTATGTCGATGAAAAATATAGTTTAGGTCTATTATGGCGTGCGGTTGCTAAGCAAAGTCGTGTGAGTTTGAATGAAGGTAATGTTGTTGGTTATGACATGAATGAAAGCAAAGCATTCAATACATTGGCGGTGAATGGAACTTATAAACTGACTGATGCTGTAGATGTTTCGGTAGGCATTGATAACGTTTTAGACAAGGCTTACACCGAGCATTTAAATAAAGCAGGTGCATCTATGTTTGGTTACGCAGCTACTGAGCAGTTCAATAATATTGGACGTAATTACTGGATGCGTATGAGCATGAAGTTCTAAGTGATGAAAAAACAAGGTGGATGATTCCACCTTGTTTTATTTGCACTTTTAAGCCAAGCAATCTTGTTTTGGCATCAAACTATCACAATACAAGGGATTAAGAGCACATTGTAAATCATCGATTTGTTCTTGAGTCACATAACCTTTTGCTTTGAGATATTCAGCAACACGGTCATCTCTTAAGCTCAAGAACGCTGCATCATAAACCCCTAAATCCACGAACATTGCAGCAGTTTCTAAACTATTAAAATGATCGAGAAATACATCATTTTCATGCATCAAGAAAATATGCGTCAGTGTGGCTTGAGAATCTACTTTCAAACGTTGAGCCAATTGTTCTGGACGCGTTTTAATAAATAACAGATCAGAAAGTTCATCAAATTGAGTTTTATCTAATTCGCTGTTACCTGATTTGACATGCCCTAGCCATGCTTTAAAGACCAATACAGCACCACCACGTAACAACATACTCCACATTTGATGGCGTGTTTCATGGTCGAGATGTGCTGATTCATTTTCTAAGACTTGAAGAAACTGTTCTTCTTGCTGCGCTAACTTATCAAATAAGCCCAGTCCTTGAGGATGGTAAGCCGCAGGTGCAAAAACATCAAAATTTAATTCGTGAAAAACTTTTAACGCCAATGGAACAGCTGCTTGATACAGTGTGTTGAGTGCGCGAAGGTGAACATCATTAAGTTCACTTTGTCCAAAAACTTTTTGCCAGTCTAACTCAGGTAATAATGCGTTAGCACTGTATTGACGATAAAATTGTAGAGCGTTCTGTTCTGAAATGGCTGAATTGCTATTCATAATCATTGTCCTTTATGACGGTCTTGTTAGAAACCCAAAAAAGGAAAAGCCTAGGTTTCTATCAGTTTGATCAATTTATGAGGGATTCAGAATGCAAGTAGAATACGACTAAAGTTGTAGATGTCGGTTTTTATAATAATAAATAATTTAAAAACAATATCTTGTATAATTGTAAGTAAGTGTACAAACGTTCACTAATGTAAGTGATAATTTTTGCCATAGGCAAAGGTCATTTGAGCACTTTGGTCAATTTTATATCAAACAAAGTGCTTTTTTCTGAACAGTTTTGCCTATGTAACAAAATAATTTGCTACTTAAGACATTGGCATGATTTTTAAGCCTGACAACCATGCACGCAAGCCAGCTGGTTTCAGTGGTTTTCTCAGTAAAACGATATTCTGCTGCTTCAAACGTTGCGGCAACTCAGGATCAGAATCAGCTGTAATTAAAGCCACAGGAATATTGGCAGTTCGATATTGCTCAATAAAATCGAGACCACGTTGTTCATTATTCAAATGCTGGTCAATGAGCCAGACTTGAATATCATTTTCTTGAATCAATTTGAGGGCTTCATCTGGCTCTGTTGCCGTGAAAATTTGGTATCCCCATTTACTCAGTAGTGTACGCATACCTTCCAAAATCGTTTCGTCATTATCCAAACACAACACTTTATATGCCGTATGTTGCAGTGCGGTCATGGTTGGTGTATTAGTTTCAATTTGAGGTGCTGCTGCGAGAGGTACTTCAATCATGAAGCATGAGCCTTTGCCAAGTTCAGAATAAACATGCACAGGAAAATCAAGCAGACTGGTCATACGCTGCACGATGGCAAGACCCAAACCAAGCCCTTGTTCGCCCCAAGGTGATGTATGTCCACAACGTTCAAATTCTTGGAAGAGTTTGACGCGTTGTTGTTCATTGATTCCTGGCCCTGTATCCCAGACACCGATTCGAATATGATTTGGACGTTGTGCTGAGCGAAGGACTCCAACGACGACACGTCCCTGAGCGGTATAACGCAATGCATTGCTAACAAAGTTCTGGATAATCCGTCGCATCCATTGAGGATCGGTATCTACCCAAAATTGAGTGTCATGGACTTTAAGTTGTATATCGCGTTGAGCTGCAATGGATTTGAATTGTAGTTCAAGATCACTGAGTAGATCATGTAGTGAATAAGGCTGACGTTTCGGTTGAATCGTACCGCCTTCTAAGCGTGCAATATCGAGCAGGGCCGAGAGCATACTTTCTGCACCATATAAGGCACGATCTAATTGCTGTAAAGTTTGTTGATCTTCGGGACTTTCAACACTTTGTTCCAATGCCGTACTAAACAAGCGAGCAGCATGCATGGGTTGAAGTAGATCGTGGCTGGCTGCGGCCAAAAAGCGACTTTTTGATTGATTGGCTTTGTCTGCTTGTTCCAAGGCAAGTTGCTGTTCAGTCAATGCATCGGCTAACTGGCGTGTACGATCACTCACTCTTTCTTCGAGAATGGCTTCATTTTCACGGAAAGCCGTAATATCAGCAAATGTAGTGACAAAGCCACCGCCTTCAATGGGATTTCCGCGCATTTGAATCACTAGACCATCTTTACGAATACGTTCGAATTCATGGGCACTTCCTACTTTCATCCAATGAATACGTTTACGCACATGCTCTTCAACAGGGCCAGGGCCACATTCTCCACGTTCCGCGTTATAGCGAATCAAATCAGCAATTGGACAGCCGACATAAACCAAATCCTTTGGATAATCAAAAAGTTTAAGGTATTGATTATTCCACGCGACCAAACACATATTTTTATCGACCACACTCACCCCTTGGGTCATATGGTCAATCATGGTCATCAATAAATTTTGATTAAAGCGCTGCCATTGAGATGCTTGATCTAGGATGTTGGCGACTTGTCCTAAAGCAAGTCCATTATTGATCAAGGCCGTGGTCAGTAAGGTACGTGCTGAAGCTGCACCGATAATCCCCGCGAGATATTGTTCTGTAAAACGCCACCACATCCCATTCGCCACATGGTTCTCGTTGAGCACCACATGATTTTGTTCACAAAATTGTTGGAACGCTTGAGTCGTTGGTCGATCACCTGTAATTCGCTTCGCCAGCGCCAATAAATCACCTACTTTGAGACGCGCTGCGTTATGGTGTAAATCGGTCAAATCTGTTGAGGTTTTGGCAGAAGGAAGGGGTTTGCTTTCATAATAGAAAAAGCTTTCAGCCTGTATCTGCTCTGCCACACTTGGGCGATAAAGCCGAGAAACCCAAATATAGGATGCGATATTTAATCCAAGTGACCATAAAACTCCATGAGTTAGTGGTGCAAAAGACTCAAAGCCGAGTATAGCTTCAGGGCGTAAGCCATTAATATCAAATGGGCCAAATAACAAAATATGCTGAGCAAAGTCTTGGTAATGATCAGGTAGGCTACGCAATACAGTTGGGAATAAAAGTGTATAGCTCCACATCAAAAAGCCAATGATTAAACCCGCATAAACTCCCTGACGACTTGCCCCACGCCAATATAAACCACCGATTAACGCAGGAGAAAATTGTGCAACGGCACTAAAGGCCAATAAACCAAATACAGAAAGTTGGTTGATATCATTGAAGAAATGGAAAAATAAGAATCCTAACAGCATCACGCTGACAATACTGATGCGTCGAGTTAGTTTTAGTACTCTTGGTAAATGTTGATCTTGGCGTGAAATGATTTTAAACCGCCAAAGTGCAGGCATGATCAAGTCATTACTGAGCATGATTGATAAGGCAACCGAGGCCACCAATAGCATCCCTGTCGATGCTGAAAATCCGCCTAAAAATGCCAATAAAGCTAACCACTCTTGTTCGTAGCTCAGCGGTAGGGCAAGTACTGCAATGTCAGGTGTACCAAGGGATTCAGGTAAAGAATGCAGTGCCCAACTCGCGATTGGGATAATGGCAATAATGGTTAAAATCAAATAAACCGCAAACCAGCGACGTGCACCACGAATATGTTTTTCATCTCTTAATTCCACCACAGCCACATGGAACTGGCGTGGTAAACAAATCATGGCTAATGCGGCTAAAAGCGTTTGAATCCAGAAAGTTTCGGGTACGCCAAGCTCTTGTAAATCATGGAAATGCTGGCTGACATCGGTGCTGACTTGTTTAATATTTTCAGGTGATTGTAATAAGAAAAAACCAGCAACACAGAGCAAAGCAAATAACTTAACAAAGGATTCAAATGCCACAGCAAGCATTAAGCCGCCATGTTGTTCGGTGTGGGCAATATGACGTGTTCCGAAAATCATTGCCAAAATCGCGAGCAGAGCAGTGAGCAGTAATACGCTATTTGTGGTTGTCGTCACATGCGCATTTTGTTCGAGAATGACGGATGCACTGAGCGCAATCGCACGCAACTGCAAAGCAAGATAAGGAATAATGGCGATGACGGCCAAAATTGTGACCAACGCAGCGAGGCTACCACTTTTGCCATAGCGGGCAGCGACAAAATCTGCAATTGAGGAAATTGCATGATATTGCCGAATACGCCCGAGACGTTTCCAAATATCATAACCAAACCAAATAAAAAGTAATGGACCGAGATAAATTGGCAGAAAAATCACGCCTTCACGAACTGCTGCGCCTGTTGCGCCGTAAAAAGTCCATGATGAGCAATATACGCCTAAAGTTAAACTGAACAGCAGCATTCGACCGCGCATACTCAAACGACTTGCATGTTTTTCTCCAAAAAATGCACAGCCGAATAGCACCACGATATATATGGCAAGAACCCCAATAATAAGCCAGCTATTCATATTGCCCACGTGATCAAATTCCATTTTTTATCATACCCGATGCACAGGTACTGAGATGAGTAGAGATTTGCATTTAGAGACCAAAGTCTAAGTTACGAGTCAAGCTAATTCTTGTTAATTTGGATAATGAAAAATCCCATTTGAAAAAGGGGTCCATGGTTGGACACAAAAATAAGGAGTTGGTTATGGATGATTCACAGGTAGATCGAATTCTACATAATCCAAAGTTTCAAGAGATGGTTAGCAAGAAGCGTACATTAAGTTGGACATTAACAGCAATTATGTTGGTTATCTACGTCGGCTTCATGCTTTTGGTTGGCTATAACAAAGAGTTTTTAGCAAGTTCATTTAGCGGTGGTGTGACAACATGGGGTATGCCTCTTGGTTTAGGTATTATCGTGTTGTCTTTCGTGTTGTGTGGTGTGTATTCATATATCGCTAACAATAAACTCGATCAGCTAAATGAAGATGCCCTCAAGGAAGTTGAGGCGATCACACATGAAAAAGGGATGCACTGAGATGAAAGGGACATCATTTAAAGCGACATTACTCGCGCTCGTAGGCCTACTCAGTTCTAGTCTTGCTTTTGCTGGCCCAGATTTAGGTGCAGCAGAACAGCAAGCAACCAACTGGCATGCGATTATCATGTTTACGATCTTTGTCGGTTTCACATTGTTCATTACTAAATGGGCAGCGAAACAAACGCAATCGACTCAAGATTTCTATACTGCTGGTGGTGGTATCAGTGGTTTCCAAAATGGTTTGGCGATTGCGGGTGACTATATGTCAGCGGCATCCTTCCTTGGTATTTCTGCATTGGTGTTTAGCTCAGGCTTTGATGGCTTGCTCTATTCACTTGGTTTCATGGTGGGTTGGCCGATCGTTCTATTCTTAGTCGCAGAGCGTTTACGTAACCTAGGTAAATACAACCTTTCAGATGTTGTGTCTTTCCGCTTAGAGGAAAAACCTGTTCGTACACTTGCTGCATTAAGTTCATTAGTTGTTGTTGCATTCTATTTGATCGCTCAAATGGTAGGTGCAGGTCAGCTAATCAAACTATTGTTTGGTTTGAACTATAACATCGCTGTCGTAATCGTGGGCTTACTCATGATGGCTTATGTGATGTTCGGCGGTATGTTAGCGACAACTTGGGTGCAAATTATTAAAGCTGTGCTATTACTCAGTGGCGCAACTTTCATGGCATTCATGGTGATGAAAGCAGTTGGCTTTAGCTTTACTAATATGTTCAACCAAGCCATTGGTGCTTATGGTCAAGCGCATAGCTTAAGCTGGGAAGAGGCGGCTCATATCATGGGGCCAGGTAAATTGGCAGCCAATCCAATTGATGCATTATCGCTTGGTCTTGCATTGATGTTCGGTACAGCAGGTTTACCACATATCTTAATGCGTTTCTTTACTGTTAAAGATGCAAAAGAAGCACGTAAATCAGTTGTTGTAGCAACAGGTTTCATTGGTTACTTCTATCTTTTAACGTTCATTATCGGTTTTGGTGCGATCTTATTCGTTGCAAACAACCCTCAATTCCTTGATGTAGCAAAAGCTGCTATGACAGGTAAGTTAGAGTTGGTGGGTGGTAACAACATGGCTGCGGTTCACTTAAGTGATGCTGTTGGTGGCGACCTGTTTATGGGCTTCATTTCAGCAGTTGCTTTCGCGACGATCCTTGCCGTTGTTGCTGGTTTAACACTTTCAGGTGCTTCTGCGATTTCACATGACCTTTATGCAAACGTATTCAAGAAAGGGAAAACGACACCTGAATCTGAATTACGTATGTCTAAAATTGCAACTTTAGGTTTGGCGGTTTTTGCAATGATCCTCGGGATCTTGTTTGAAAAGCAAAACGTTGCGTTCATGGTTGGTTTAGCATTCTCAGTGGCTTGTTGTGCAAACTTCCCAGTTCTTGTGTTATCAATGTTCTGGAAAGGTTTAACGACTCGCGGTGCAGTGATTGGCGGTGTGGTTGGTTTAGTTGGCGCGGTTGTATTAATTATCCTTTCTAAAGCAGTTTGGGTAGATACATTAGCGATTTCTGAATCTGCACCTAACCCATTCAATGGCCCAGCATTATTTGCAATGCCATTATCATTCTTCTGCTGTTGGTTCTTCTCTGTGACTGATAAATCAGCACGTGCAGAAAAAGAACGTAAAGCATTTGACGCTCAGTTCGTGCGTTCAATGACAGGTATCGGCGCTTCTGGTGCATCTGATCACTAAGCTCAACGATTCCAAAAAAAGCCCTCAGTTCATGAGGGCTTTTTTATGCTTTATTGATGCATACTGGCAAGTTGTTGGCCTTGATTGCGATACAAAGACAATCCCATTTTCTGTAAATTGCGACCTTTCTCTTCAAGGAAATGATTTAATTTCGGAAGATATTTGGCACCGCTATATAGAGTTAAATTCCGACAAATCAGATAATATGCAAACCATGACGCTGATTGTGGTGCCAAGCCTAAGTTTTTCATTTTCTTACGACCTATAAAAAACTGGGTAATTTCTAAATGCTGTCGATAAGCCAATTGCTGCTGAAAGCCTCTTAAATAACGATATTTACGTTCAAAAGGTTCTTTCGATAAGCTAGAACCCAATGAAATACTGCTTTCATCCGATTTAGGATGGGCAAACTGCATCCAGTAAATCAGCTTCCAGCCTTCAGACTCTTTATCGACGAGCCATTTTTCTTCAACGCCCATCAGCCAACCCGCATATTTCCAAAAGTGTAGGAAACTTTCGACTTCTTGTTGTGTTGGAAAAATACCTAGTGCACGAATGCCAAGTAACACGACTCCACTAAATGCAATATTGGTCATGGCTTGATCATATTGATTGATCGGCAAACCCCAAGTCTCAGCATCCCATTTTTCAGATTTTTTAAGTTGATGGCGGACTAGAGAATGAATAAAGCGAACAAAAATAGTTGAAGTAAAACCTTTACTGAAACGTTCGAAGCCATCTGGTTCAGTAATATCAACCCACCATTTGGTTGTTTCAGCGAGACGTGTTCCTGCTTGCTTTTTTAAGGCACCTGTTAATACCAAAGGTTGGTTAAAACCTGGATACATGTAACCCGTCATGAGTGACAAGTCTCGAAGGATAAAACCATTATTTGCGCCTAAGCGATAAGTAAATTTAATGGCCTCATCGATTTTACTCTGTTCATACCAGTGTGGTTTTTCTTCAATCATCGTGAAAAACCGAGCAAGCTCTGGAATCTCATGAGGAAGTTTATCAATACCTTCATAAAGAGCTATTTCAAAATATTTACGATGCTCTCGAGGATTCTGCATGACCCATTGCATGACCTGATCCATGGGTTCATCACCACTTTGTAAAGCATTATTCAATGCTAAATATTCGTCATAGCTGGGCTGCACATCTTGATCAATCATATAGCGCAAGATTTTGGTTTTGAGATTGGATTGAATCATTTTTTCAAATGAGGCTAAACGTGTCGGTTTGTTGATGCTTTGCATTGCATAACACCTTTGCTTGTTATTTAATCAAAGCTTAATATGAATAAATATTCGCATTCAATTCGCATTTATTTTGAGGTTGGAAATGAGAAAAAGACCGCAACAACAGCGTGCAAAAATGATTGTAGAAAGTATTTTAGAGGGAACACAAAAATGTATTTCTGAATATGGGGTATTACAACTGACCACACCAAAAATTTCAGAAAAATCAGGTGTTAGTGTGGGTTCTATTTACCAGTATTTCGAAAATAAAGAGCAAATTGTTGCTGAACTATTACTAAGAAAAAGTGAAGATTTGGGGCAGGCACTTAAACAGTTGGTCATGCTACAACAACATGCAACTATTCAAGACATTATCACATTGAGTATTGCGTTTGGCTTTGAATCGTTAAAGTCAGATCATGGTTTCTTTATCGAAATCTTAAAGAATTGGCATGCTTATAGTGATTCTGAGGCAGCCCAAGTTCTAGAAAGACATTTTTTAGAAATAGGCATGTATTTATTTGGTCGTTATTATCCGCAATGGGACTTTGAAACACTAAAACATAAATCTTTTGTGATCATTAATAGTACTTTATTTACCATGATGCGCTATGCCAGTAAAAATACTTTTTTGATCGAAGAACAACGATTACAACAAGAACTTTCCACGATGATTGTGACATTTTTAGATGCAGCATCATTGAGTAGATCAGAAACAGATGTGATGCGCCGTGATAAATAAATAAAGGACAATAATATGCAAACTTTACGACAATTTTGGAATACTTTTCGTTTGCTACCATCCGCTTGGCTGCTTATGGTTCAATTGGCCTTACTCATTTTTAGCACCGTGACGTATGACGATAATCAATATAAAGCGTTGACGTGGTCACTGGGTGTTTTAGCCTTATTAATTATTGCAAAAGTTATTCGCCAGTCGCCAGTTTTTACTTTTTGGGGACTGTTTTTTGTGAGTGGGGCATTTGTATTTTCGATTCTTATTTTTATTGGTTTTGATAGTCAAATTGTTCAAATTACAGCACATAGTTTTGAAGCACTTGCTTATTTCTATGCGGCTTATGGGTTGATTCGTTATATGTTTGCAGATCGTTATCTGACAAAGGATGAGTTGTTTGCTGCTGGTGCGGTCTTTACTTTGATCGCATGGGCATTTGCCTTTCTTTATAGTATTTGCCAGATTGTTATTCCCAATAGTTTTCAAAATCCAAATCAGCCACAAGAACTACAGCGATGGTTAGATTTATTATTTCTCAGCTTTAGTTTGCAGTCAGCGACAGGACTTTCTGATGTCATGCCAATTAGTCCTGCGGCTCGCGGGATTACCATGCTGC
>NZ_DJLC01000164.1:44960-47432 GCF_002434875.1 Acinetobacter sp. UBA6526
AGTCCTGCGGCTCGCGGAATTACCATGCTGCAAATGTTTGGTGGGGTAATGTACTTCGCTGTTATTGTTTCAAGATTAATTGCCTTGCAATACATTCCGCATGTTTTGAATAGGTCGACAAAAGAGAAAGATTAGCTTTTGTTACAGCATTACAACTGCTTTATTTTTCACATTTTTTATACTATTGATCGAGCTTTGCGTGTTCTGAACTCGCTTTTATTCACATTGTGAATGCCTTATTTGACTTTAAAGTCTGTCGATTATCATTACAAAAACATGGGGGAATCATGCCTTCCAAAACAATATCCTCGTTGTCGAATGTCAACAGGAACGTATTCTTTAGTACGGTACTGATTATTGCAATGTTCTTGGTCTTTGCAATTGTCGCACCTCATCTATTTGAAACATTAACCTCTCAAGCTAAACAGTGGATTACAGATTCTTTTAGTTGGTTCTATATTCTCTGTGTTGCTATTTTCCTTGTGCTTCTCGTCTACATCGCCTGTTCTTCCAGCGGAAATATTAAGTTAGGTCCTGATCATAGTCAGCCTGAGTACGGGAATGGTTCGTGGTTCGCAATGTTATTTACAGCGGGTATGGGCGTCGGTCTGATGTTCTTTGGTGTGGCAGAGCCTGTCATGCATTATGTAACCCCACCGAATAGCGACCCTGAAACCGTAGCTGCAGCCAAAGAAGCTTTACGTATTACACTCTTCCACTGGGGCGTACATGCTTGGGCTGTATATGCGTTGGTTGGTTTATCACTTGCTTATTTTGCCTATCGTCATAACTTACCTTTGAAAACGCGTTCTGCGTTATATCCAATTATTGGTAAACGTATTTATGGTCGATGGGGTGATGCAATTGATACCTTTGCGACCGTCGGTACCATCTTTGGTGTTGCGACCTCACTCGGCTTCGGTGTTCTGCAAGTTAATGCTGGATTAAATTACTTATTCGGTATTGAACAAAGTGTTCCCACTCAAATTGGGTTGATTATTTTTGTCAGTATTTTGGCTGGGCTCTCTGTTTTCGCAGGTCTTGATAAGGGCGTAAAACGCTTATCAGAACTGAATCTAATTCTTGCTGTACTTTTAGTAGTTTTTGTTTTCTTGGCAGGTCCAACGATTCATCTATTACGCACAACAGTCGAGAATACAGGGCAATATCTATCTAATCTTTTTGTGATGACGTTCAATTTACAAGCCTACGATTCAACAGGTTGGATTGGTGGTTGGACAGTATTCTACTGGTCGTGGTGGATTGCATGGTCTCCATTTGTTGGGATGTTCATTGCTAGAGTTTCTCGTGGTCGAACAGTTCGAGAATTCATTCTCGGTGTCATTTTGATTCCAACAGGCTTCACGATTGTATGGATGGGATTCTGGGGAAATGCTGCACTATTTAGCATTATGCAAGAAAATAATATTGCTTTAATGGAAATGGTGCAGAAGGATTCGTCAGTAGCACTTTTTGAGTTTTTAAATCATTTACCATTCTCAGGTCTCATGAGTATGGTGGCTGCAATTCTAGTGCTTTTATTCTTTGTGACTTCTGCTGACTCTGGTGCTTTGGTTGTTAATTATTTAACTGCTAACACTGAAGATACGCCTGCATGGCAACGTGTATTTTGGGTAGTTTTAATTGCTGCATTGACAGTGTGCTTATTATTAGTCGGTGGTTTGGCAACTCTACAAGCATCTATGTTAGTTAGTGCGCTGCCTTTTGCCTTAATTATGATGTTGATGGGGTGGGGGCTATTAAAAGCCTTAAATCTGGATGCAACTAAAGCCAGAATGTTGAATGAGGCCCGCACTACGCCTAGAGCGATCAATAATCCAAGAAGTTGGCAGCAGCGTTTAGGATTGATCATGCACTATCCTCACACTGAAGAGGAAGTGAAGGTTTATATTGATACTCAAGTCAGAAAGGCTTTTGAAAGTATCCAAAGGGAGTTCAAGCGCCGTCATCTTGAAGTGGATATTCAAAATACTGAACAAGGTTTGCAGCTACGTGTTGACCATCACCATGAGATTAACTTTATCTATACGGTATATGCACATGAAACAGTGCCACCAAGTTTTATGTTAGGACAAGGTGATGCGGATGAGGCTCAATATTATCAAGCAGAAGTTTTCTTAAGAGAAGGCGGACAAAACTATGATGTGATGGATTGGACACAAGAAGATTTGATCCAAGACATTATTGATCAGTATGAACGTCATCTATACTTCTTAAATATTGTAAGAGGCACGACTTCTTAACAGAAAATTCTAACTGAAATATTGAAAACAACGGTTTTGGGCTTCTCAAAACCGTTGTTTCTATTTAGGAGGTTAGCTTTTGAACATGTGGAGCATGCCTGAAAGACTTTTTAGCCCAATGATTTGTTCAAAATAAGAACTAAAAATAAGGATAAAGCAGTTTTATTGCTGATAATAAAAACATATTTTAAATAAAATTCAATAATTA
>NZ_DJLC01000164.1:47748-47941 GCF_002434875.1 Acinetobacter sp. UBA6526
ATTTTAAATAAAATTCAATAATTACAATGCCTTATATGGTTTTATGTCGCTTTTAAGATGATTGGTAAATTTTAAACCATATAAATCAGTTAATTAGAGTCATTTGAGTTTAAAAATAAAACAACCGAATCTTTTAATTTTTAAAAGTGCTTGCAAGCGGTGTTAAATACTGTAGAATGCACATCCATCGGCG
>NZ_DJLC01000117.1:0-3127 GCF_002434875.1 Acinetobacter sp. UBA6526
TTCAAACCTTTGTGCAACAAAGCCATTAGTAACCATTTAAATCTCGAACTCGCAAAAATGCTCAAAAATAATAAAGCTAAAATTTAAATAAATTTGAACTACAATTCTTGTCGGAAATCCCAATCGACGTTATTGTTCAACAATTACCTATAGAATCAACTCCTCATGAAAATAATGATCAAAACTTGGTTATCTGCAATTACTTTAAGCTTTTTGAGCTTACAAAGCCTCCATGCTGACAGCAAAACACTAGAACAAAATTTCAAGCGTAATTATCCAGATCTTCCAATCAAATCGGTTTCACCTTCCCCTTTAACGGGTATCTATGAAGTCTATGTTGCAGGAAAAATTATTTATACGGATGAAACTGCAAAATATTTATTTTTTGGAAATTTATTGGATGTGAAAAATAAAACCAATCTTACCGAGGAACGCTTGATAGAGTTAGGAAAAATTGATGTTAAACAGCTACCTCTTGATCAAGCTATTAAATATGTGAAAGGAAATGGAGAACGTACGCTATATGTGTTCACTGATCCAGACTGCCCATATTGTCAGAAATTAGAGCAATATATGACTTCCATTGACAATGTAACGGTCTACATTTTTTTATTCCCACTAAAGAAACTCCATCCTCAAGCTGAAATAGCGGCGAATAAAATTTGGTGTGCTAAAAATCAATATGAAGCTTGGGAGGATTATATGCTTCACCGCAAACTGAGTAAAAATTCAGGCCAATGTGACACGCCTATTCAGAAAAATATAGCCCTTGGTCAATCACTTCAAATCAATGGAACACCAACAATATTCTTTGCAAACGGCATGCGAGTTTCAGGCATTCCACAAGATGCTGAACAGATTGAATTACTATTGCAGGAAGCCAGTAAATAGAACTCGTAACCTTTAAGAAGCTCTTAAACCTGTTAAAACCAGTAGCCCATTAAACAAATGGACTACTTTTTTAATTTTGATTTAAGTTCTTTGACCCATCTTAATCAAGATATATACAAAACCATCATTTACAATTTACGCCAATTTTTTATGATGTGTATTGCATATTGCACTCTGCTACACAAAGGATGAAAGCAGGTTTCGGTATAAGGAAAAAGAAATATGAAAAAGTTGCTCATTGCTAGTTTAATCCTAGCAGCATCTCATTCAACATTTGCAGCTGATAAGAAAACAACTGCTAAAAATGATGTGTTTGCAAAAGCAACCCAACTTTATGAAGCTAAGGATTTTTCAGGTGCATTCCAAGAAATGCAACGCATTGCAAATACAGGAAATGCTCAAGCTATTTACAATTTGGGCTATATGCATCAAGTTGGGCAAGGTACCACAAAAGATGAAAAGAAAGCCCTGCAATACTATCAAGACGCATCCAATAAGGGTTTTGGGCAAGCAAGTTACACCTTAGCTCAGGTTTATAGAAATGGTACTTTAGGTGTCGCTAAAAACAGTCAAAAATATAAAGAATACTTAGATAAAGCTTCGAATCAAGGTTCAGATGATGCTATTGTGGAAAGTGCAAAATTACTTTTTGAACAAGGCAAACCTGAATATGATCAATTGGCAGTTCAAAAGCTACTCCCCTTATTACGCAAAGGATCTCAGCCTGCTGTACATTTAAAAGCAATTTATGATTTAAGCATTGGTGTTAAAAATAAAAACCCGATTATGCAGCAACAAGCTGTAGAAAGCCTACAAGGTCTTGCGAAGAAAGGATATGCACCCTCACTAATGGTTTTAGGAAATATGCTTGCAAATGGTGGAATTGTTGATCAAGATCTGGAACAAGCAAAAAATATTTTTACCCGTTTAGCAGCGGCAAATTATCCAAATGCTAAAGAATCTTTAGTAAAAGTCGAACAAGCAATTGCTGCTCAAAAAGCAGCAAAAGCAAATAAAAAATAAATAAAAAGCGCCTGATCTCAGGCGCTTTTTATCATTTAAAATTGCTTACTTACACTGATTCCAGCACTCCAATTACGTCCATCCGCTGGTTCAAAGAAACGACTATTACCATCATTCACAATAACTGAACCTGCATAATTTTTATCAAATAAGTTATCTACACGCGCAAAGCTATTAAAGCCCCAATCTGCATGTTTCCAAGCATATCCCGTGTAGATCGATGCAATTGTATAGCTCGCAGCAGCATCACTATTACTGTCATCGACATAGATTTTGTCCATATACTGCGTATCAAGTCCTGCATAAAAACCTTGATCTGGTTTCCATGCTAGCCCAATAAATGCTTGATTCTTAGCGATGCCAGGAATTGCATTACCTTTAGGAATCTCAGCAATTTTTCCAAGTGCTGGAACATTTGAATCAAAAGTTGCATCTAGGTAAGCATAACTCGCATTTACAGTAAGATCTTTCCAAACTTGCTTATTCCACGTAAATTCAGCACCTTTTCTTAAAGTACGATCTGCATTACGGAAAGTCGAACGACCATTGGAAGAACCCGCTGAAACAATATCATTTTGAGTTTTGCTCTGGAAAACGGCTACAGTAAAATCACCCAACTGATTTTGCGACTTTAAACCCAATTCATAGTTATCACTGGTCGATGGTTTTAAATCAAAATTAAAGCCCGACTTGCTACTATCAGCCTGATAAGCCATTTCAGTAAAAGTCGGTGTTTCAAAACCTTTCGCATAACTCACATAAGCCAATAATTCAGGCAGAATTTGCCAGCTTAAAGCAGCTGAAGGCAAAATCTTGTCATATTCTGTTTTATCACTGTCATTCCCATTACTCAAATAGTGGTCTTTAGATTTGTAATGCACATTGCTATAACGTACACCCGTATCTAAACGCCAAGTCGGTAAAAACTGCCAAGATGCTTGTAGGTATGGATCAATATTCCATAAGCTATTGTCTTCATCACGGCGTAACGTGCCTTTAACGCCGTATGATGGTTCACCAGAAACAATATTAAAGTTTTCATAACCTTGTCGATCTTCATCCATCTTATCGACGGCAACACCTATACTAAAGCGAGTATTTGGCAATAACTCTTTACCCGTCCAGCGGAAATCAGCACCATAATAATTACGTTCAAAATCTATTACTCCACCTGCGTGATTAGGATTTAATTGTGCAGAGCGAGGAATAGATT
>NZ_DJLC01000167.1:0-3073 GCF_002434875.1 Acinetobacter sp. UBA6526
CAATGAGCAGCCTTCTGCTCAGGATGCACAGCGCTTAAATCAAAATATTCATTTTAGACGTGCGTTTGCATTAAGAGATATTAATGCGCCTGCAAGTTATACCAATCGTGAATGGAACTGGGCAGTTCGTCAGGCGTATTTGCAACATGACGATGGTCTACTATTAGCAGCAGCCAAACGCGCGCATGATATGGGGTGGTATGATCGTGCTATTTATGCTGCGGATCGTACGACATCAAAGCATAACGATACTTATCGCTACACTACACCGCATCGTAGTAATGTGACGAGTCATAGTTACAATGCGGGTATTGATCCCGCTTGGGCGTATGGTTTAATGCGCCAAGAAAGTCGATTTGTTACTTCTGCACGTTCGCATGTAGGTGCTGGTGGTTTGATGCAAATCATGCCCAATACGGCAAAACTTGTTGCTCGCCAGATGGGAGAAACATATAACCCTGCGGCATTAAGTGAAATGAACACCAATATCCGTTATGGAACATATTATCTTTCAATGATTCAAAGTCAGCTAAGTGGCAATGCGGTACTTGCAACAGCAGGTTATAACGCAGGCCCAAATCGAGCACGCCGTTGGCAGCCTGATTTTCAAACGATGGCTGCTGATCAGTACACAGAGTCTATTCCTTTGCTTGAAACGCGTGATTACGTTAAACATGTCATGACCAATGCAACACATTATGGAGTGCTACTTGGGCAGGGGCCGCAATCCCTTGAAAAACGTATGAGCACAATTCCTGTGCGTAATACACCTTAAGGCACAAAGATGTTGAATTTAAAACAATGAAGTTTTTGTATTTGATGAAAGCGATAAACACATTCAAGTTCCAAATGCGTAGCGTGTTACAGACATTGATCTGTTATTTCGCGCTCTCATTTGGTGCGCCATTATATGCAGCCGACAATGCCGATATAGCAGGTTATGTCATGCATATTCAAATGACGCCTGCGGTTTGTTCGTTTGATTCAACACGACAAAAACAGCGCAAGTGTTTAGAAGGTTACTCACTTACCATTTCTAGTTTGTTACCTGAAGTCCCAGTCGGACGTGAGTGTGAAACAAAAAGTTCTGCCAAACTTTCACCGTTACAAGCTAAAGTTGTGGCACGTGTGATGCCTGACGAAAACGCTCGCGTACAGCTTTGGCAAGGGGTTGGTGGATGTGTCCCCATGAATGCAAGTCAATATTTTAGAAAAATAATTAATTTTGCTGAGCGTTTAAAAGTTCCATCAGATTTAACAAGTCCCAATACGATTGATGTTCAAAAAGAAAATCTTAGACAACAGTTCACAAAATTAAATCCTTCGTTACCACCAAATGGTATTCGTTTTACTTGCCAGTCTTCACGGTTTGAATCAGTTTTAACCGAAATTCGAGTGTGTTATCAGAAGAATGGTCAGTACAAGCAATGTTCAAGTCATATTGTGACGGGTTGCCCAAATGACTTTACAATTAAAGGTAGTTACTAGGCTTTTTTAGCCCTTTATTTGTATTTTCTATCAGACTTTTGTTGAAATCCATTCTCTTTTACATGCATCTGCGTTCGCTTTAGAGTACAATCTTTGCCGTTTATGATAATTCGATTGAATAACAATATGTTTCAATCGTGCTAACGCATCTCATTGGAGAATATCACATGAAGCAACCCGTTCGTGTTGCCGTTACAGGCGCTGCTGGTCAAATTGGTTATAGCTTATTATTCCGTATCGCAAGCGGTGAAATGTTAGGTAAAGATCAACCTGTAATTTTACAATTGCTTGAAGTTCCATTTGAGAAAGCTCAACAAGCGCTTAAAGGCGTGATGATGGAACTTGATGACTGTGCTTTCCCTTTATTGGCTGGCATGATCGGGACTGATGATCCTAAAGTTGCATTTAAAGATGCTGACTATGCTTTATTGGTAGGTTCTCGTCCACGTGGTCCAGGTATGGAACGTGCTGACTTATTAAAAGTAAATGGCGAAATCTTCATTGGTCAAGGTCAAGCATTAAACGAAGTTGCTAGCCGTGACGTTAAAGTATTGGTTGTAGGTAACCCTGCAAATACAAATGCTTACATCGCGATGAAATCTGCTCCAGATCTTCCATCGAAGAACTTTACAGCAATGTTACGTCTTGACCACAACCGTGCGTTAACTCAACTTGCTCAAAAAGCGGGTGTAGCTGTTTCTGATATCGAAAACATGACTGTTTGGGGCAACCACTCTCCAACAATGTATGCTGATTATCGCTTTGCAAATGTAAATGGCGAAAGCTTGAAAGACAAAATCAACGATGCTGCTTGGAACAAAGATGTATTCCTTCCAACAGTTGGTAAGCGTGGTGCTGCGATTATTGAAGCGCGTGGTCTTTCTTCTGCTGCTTCTGCTGCAAATGCTGCAATCGACCATATGCGTGACTGGGCGCTTGGTACAAACGGCAAATGGGTAACGATGGGTATTCCTTCAGACGGTTCTTATGGTATTCCTGAAGGCGTAATGTTCGGTTTCCCTGTAACAACTGAAAACGGTGAATACAAAATCGTTCAAGGTTTAGAAATTGACGAATTTAGCCGTGAGCGTATCAACTTCACTCTAAACGAGTTAGAAGAAGAGCGTGCAGCAGTTGCTGACATGGTGAACTAATTTATCTTTTTTGATAAATTGAAAAAGCGCCCGAATTCGGGCGTTTTTTTATGTATGTGCACATAAAAACTACAAGAAAATATAGGCATACAGATGTATTGAATAAGTGTTTATGTTTAGATTAATTTAATTAAAGCATGAGTTTGGAGAATAAAAAATGTTTGAGCAACAACCTACACTAGAACTTTTATTTGAACAGTTAGGTCTTGATTCTAATGACGCGAGTATTGAAACTTTTGTCAAAGCACATCAACTTAGTGCAGATCAAAAATTACATGAAGCAGCGTTTTGGAGTGCGGGACAACGTGATTTTCTTAAAAGCCATTTAGATAAAGATGATGAATGGGCGATTGTAGTTGATGAGCTAAATCAACAACTACATTTAGATAGCACCAAATAATAATTTATAAAAAATAAAGCTCACATTATTG
>NZ_DJLC01000060.1:0-9218 GCF_002434875.1 Acinetobacter sp. UBA6526
AGTCTCGTCATAGCCACCATTTTATAGACCACGCTCCTGCGTGGTCTCTTTTTATCTGCTGTTTTTAAAAACAACTTTTTTATTTTTCTGATTGAATTTTTAACAAATCATTCTGACATTTTCATTAAATTTTTAATTTAGCTGTAAATTAGTTGAAAAATGATCAAATGAAATTTAAAAGAATAAAAACTGTTCATATGTCCTATATTTTCAATGTCATAGGCTTGACCTGTAGGGCGGAACACTAGATAATGCGCACACAGTTTACGGCTATGTAGCTCAGTTGGTTAGAGCACCGCACTCATAATGCGGGGGTCACAAGTTCAAGTCTCGTCATAGCCACCATTTTAAAAACCACGCTCCTGCGTGGTTTCTTTTTATCTAGCATTATTATAAAAAATAAGCCAAAGGCATAATTTGGCTTAAGCATATGTATTATAAATGTTTTTCTATCGTCGCTAATGTTTGGCTGCTTTCATAGAATGGTTTTAAAATTAACGTGATGATAGGCTCTAATACTCCATGTTCATCTAAAGCAGCTACGACTTTAGGGTAGAAGCGCACAGCCTCATTTTGAAGATCGCTTTCTTCCAGTCCGATTGCAGCGAAAACATCTGCTAAGCTTTCGTCTTTGTAGAAATCATAAAAGACTTTAACGCCGTACAAGATTAAATCCTGAATGTAAGAGGACTCACGTAGTTCTTTCCAATATTCATAGATCATGACGAAGAACTCTTCCACATCAAGCGGTGTCACTTGCTTGGTGTATTCAGAAAGTGGTTTCGATTTATTATCATCCCAGATATTTCGAGCAAGTGTCTCTAAATCATCATTTGAAAGTAAGCTGAGATCTACGAGCTGCTCTTGAATGAAGCGAGCAATACTATCTTCAATTTTTTGTTCGATACGTTGTTGCTGACGGTGCGAAAATGTTTTTAGTTTTTGCTGCCATTCATATTTACTAGTAGAAACTCTTTCTTCATCAGCTTGTGAGAATAATTTTGGTAATTTGTTTTGTAACGTTGTTGTCGCAATATATTGGCAGAGCTGCTGAATAGATGGACTTTCTCTCAGGAAATGATTCAAATAGTGGCGAATATTTTCTAGCTCTAGAAACTTCGATAACCACATTTCAAATTGTTGGTCTGAAAATAAGTCTTGTAACTCTGCTGATGACTGTAAAGAAAAAACATGCAGTCTTTGAGCAATTTCACCAATAAATTCTAACAGTCCTGCACCTAACTGCATTTCAAATGCATAGCGTTTGACGACCGCTTGAATTTGTTCGAGTTCGACAACTTCGTTGAGTTGAATATTGGGTGTGTGTTGCAGAAAAAGTTGAATAAACTGCTGAAAAAATTCAGCGGAAAGTTCAGTTGTAAGTTGTTTTTTATAAAATGCAACTTGCTCAAGCATAAGTGCTTGAGCAAGTAATTGTGACTTTTCAGAAACAATTTTTTCAGTCATTCGCTGTCCATCCATTGACGATCGGGTAGCGTCGTTCACGACTGAACGCACGCGAACTAATGCGTGGTCCAATTGCACCCTGACGACGCTTGTATTCATTACGATCAACCAAACGAATTACTTTCTCTACGACTTCCGCTTCGTAGCCTTTAGCAATAATGTCTGCTTGACTTAGGTCTTCTTCGATATAAGCATATAAGATTGCATCTAATACGTCATATGCAGGTAAAGAGTCTTGGTCTTTTTGATCTGGACGTAATTCCGCTGAAGGTGGGCGAGTAATCACACGCTCAGGAATAACAGGAGTTTCGTCTAAAGTGTTGCGATATTTAGCTAATTCAAACACGATAGTTTTGTAGACATCTTTTAATACAGAGAAACCACCAACCATATCGCCATATAAAGTACAGTAACCAACTGAAATTTCAGATTTGTTTCCTGTAGAGAGCACAAGATTACCGAATTTATTTGATAATCCCATCAGTAAGGTGCCGCGTGTACGGGCTTGTAAGTTTTCTTCTGTTGCATCTGCTGGGCTATTTCCAAAGAATGGATAAAGCGTTTGCATGAAGCTATTTACAATCGGATGAATTTCGGCGATGCCAAACGTCACACCCATGCGGCGTGCCTGTTCAGTTGCATCTTCGACACTCATTTGTGATGTGTAAGTGTACGGCATCATCACAGCCTGAACTTTATCCGCGCCAATCGCATCGACTGCAATTGCAAGCGTTAATGCTGAGTCAATACCGCCAGATAGACCTAAGATAACCCCTGGGAATCCAGAGCGTTGAACATAATCACGAGTTGCTAGAACTAAAGCTTGATAAATTTCAGCGAAAGTTTCTAAAGCAGGGGCTGTGTCAGACGTTTTAAATTGTTTTTGTTCTGCATCGTACTCTGCAATATAAAGGTCTTCTTTAAAGCTTGGTGCTTGTAAAGCTGCTTGACCATTGTTATTGCAAACAAAACTCGATCCATCAAAAATCAAGTCATCTTGTCCGCCAACTTGGTTAACGTAAATAACATTAAGACTTAATTGTTTAGCAAGCTCATTTAATGTTTGAACTCGATGTTGTGGCTTACCAACTTCATATGGTGATGCATTTAAAACTAATACGGTTTCTACGTTCAGCTGACTTAATTGTTTAACTGTATTAAGTGACCACACATCTTCGCAAATGAGTACGCCAAATTTATGTCCAAGGTACTCAAAAATTAAATGCTGATGACCATCTTGGAAATAACGTTTTTCATCAAAAACGCTATAGTTTGGCAAGTTGTGTTTATTGTAAATACCCAAAACTTGTCCATCTTTCATGACGGCAGCAGAGTTGTAGCGATGACCATCTTCAGTTTGGTGCACAAAACCAAACACCATTAAAATATCTTTTACTTCACTTAATTGGGCGAACGCTTTTTGGGTGCGTTTTTGTAAATTAGGGCGGAGTAATAAATCTTCTGCTGGGTAACCGATGGTAGAAAGTTCAGGGAAGATGACCAAATCAGCCTTTTGTTGTTTCGCTAGATTTGCTTGTTCAACCATCTTTTGAGTATTTGCGTCAATATTGCCAATATGCGGAGAGAACTGAGCAAGGGCAACTTTAAAATTTTTCATTCAAACCTAATCCTGAGTTTTAACTGGTGCTGATATACAAGGTTTTGATTTATATAAGTATAGTTTTAAAAACGCTTGTATATCATGGTGTCAAACATTCTATATCTTAAAGAAAAATGACAGGCTTACTAATATATACTAAATGCACATTTTTCTGCGTAAAAATAACAAGTTTTTGTGTATAAAACAGCAACATTTCTCAATGTTTGCGTTGTTATGGTGCATGATTATGAATAAATTTAATATAGCTATAAAAAGATTTTTTTCATGTCAATTTCGCACATAGAAATGACAGCTAAATGACATCATAGAAATCGTTCTTTTTATGATTTCTATCTTGATTGGAAAAAATTAAGAAAATTTAGGGTTTCTCTAAAATATAAATGATTCAAATATATAATTTTATTAGTTTGTACTTTTTTTAACCGTTCGTCGGGAATCTATTTGCTACACTTGAGTGTACATTTGTGCACTGCTATTATCCTAATCAATGTGAACATATGTACACTGTGATTTAAATTAAGTATGTCTCGATACATACTCAGAAAAACAAAGAGGTATTCACTATGTCAGTTGTATTATTTCCAGTCATCGCATTTGGTTTAGCTGTAGTTGTTGGTCGTGTAGGTACGATTATTTTAAATGATGGCGATCAGCAAGCCTAAGCTAGCAGATTGCATCTACTATCCAGTTACAGGTGAGGTGAAATATATGTCGATTTTATTAATATTAGCTGTTGCATCTGGCTTAGCCATTACTGTTGGTCGTGTAGGAACAGTAATGCTTCGTGAGAATGAGAACTAGGTTTTATTTACTCAATAAGCATTTTTTAAGAGAGGTTGATGATATGACTTTAATGCTTGTGTATTTTGTAATTGCTTTAGGATTAGCAATTGGTGCGGGACGTATGAGCACAATCGTTATGGATGCAATGCGTGTAGATTTTACGGCTGAAATGGATGATAGTCATGAACTCAACTCTGAAACTCAAAAAAGTACTGCTATGTAATACATACCGTAGTTCTTTTACTTAAAAGCTCTGTAAATTAAATTTATAGAGCTTTTTTATTTCTCAAGAATAATATTTGGAATCTTTTTAAAAAAAATATCGCGGGCAATGTCGCCTTGTTGTTCAATATTGTAGTCTGAAAAAGCTTTACCCTGAATAAAATGATAATGGTAGGGATTGTATTTTTTTAAACTCAAATAATAGCCTAATTGTAAGATTGCACCTTTTAGGATGACATTGGTCTGTTGCTGAAACTGTAAGATATGTGCCATTTCATGAATAAAAATTCCTTGTAAGTTGGTTGAGCAACTTGAGTAGTCAGAACGGAAATATTTGGGATGAACAAATAGATTTCCATTTGGGGCAATAAAAATGTTTTCTGGCTGCCAAGGGAGGTATGGGATGTTAAAAATTTTGACTTCTTTATAATTAATAGCATGACCAAAGACTTTACTTGCCATTTCGATTTCACCAGTGGTCAATCTGCGATATTGAAATTGGTCTATTTTCAAATAAAAGATTAAGCTCGAAATAAACCAAGCCTTTAATCTATTTGAATATTGCTGAAATGGTTGGCTCATTAGAACTTGGTATATAAAAAATGAGTGTGTACTTTATTCTAAAATAGAATATTTGTTGGAAAGTTGGTTTTTGGTATTCCAGTAATTTGACAGTTTTTAGATACTAGAAAATAAGAAAATGGCTTAGTTTGAGCTAAGAGCTTTGAGAGTGAAATGTGTTAATTATTTATAATATTTAGTATGAATGTGGAAAATGCTGTACGAGCATATCAGTGAAGTACAGCATCCGAGAAGATATCGCTCATTTAAAATTGAGGTTTTACGACTACAAGGATGACCACTGCAAATAGGATCAGTGTTGGCATTTCATTAAAGAAGCGCCAAAACTTATGTGATTTGTAGTGGGCATTGCCTATGAGTTTTTTACGATAATAACCACACACAAGATGGTAAATCACCAATAAACCAACCAAACCTACCTTGAGATAAAACCACAATGCATCATGGTAATGTCGGGTCGCATCACCCCAATCAACTAGAAAGTGAGCAGTGATTAATGTGGCAATCATGGATGGCCACATAATCCCTCGATATAACTTGCGTTCCATCACTTCAAAGCGTTGATGGCTTAATGCATCTTCACTCATGGCATGATAAACAAAAAGACGTGGTAAGTAGAACAATGCAGCGAACCAGCAAACCACAGCAATAATATGTAATGCTTTTACCCACAAGAAAGCATCAGAAGGTGCATCCATCGATAATCCTAGGTGGGATTATGCATCCCACTTCTTGAAAATAAGGCAAGCGTTAACACCGCCAAAGCCAAAACTGTTACTCATCACAGTATTCAGTTTTGCATCACGTTTTTCAAGTACAATATCGAAACCTTGGGCACCTTCATCAAGTTCTGTCACATTGATGTTTGGAGCGATAAAGTCATTTTGCATCATTAATACAGAATAAATCGCTTCTTGAACACCCGCAGCACCTAAGCTATGACCAGTCATGGATTTAGTTGAGCTTAGTGCTGGAACTTTACCTTCACCAAATGCTCGCTCCATTGCTTTTAGCTCAGTTACATCGCCAGCAGGAGTAGAAGTACCATGCGTATTTACATAATCAACTTTTTCTACGCCATGTTGTTTGGCTTCGTCTAATGCCATAAGAATACAACGTGTAGCACCTTCACCTGACGGTGCAACCATATCGGCACCATCACTATTTGCTGCATAAGCAACGACTTCAGCTAAGATATTTGCACCGCGTGCTTGAGCGTGTTCCAATGATTCTAAAACCACAAAACCACCGCCGCCTGCGATCACAAATCCATCACGGTCTGCTGAGTATGGGCGAGATGCAGTTTCAGGAGAGTCATTATATTTAGAGCATAAAGCACCCATCGCATCAAATAATAAACTTTGAGACCAATGATCTTCTTCGCCACCACCTGCAAGCATTAAATCTTGCTTACCAAGTTGAATGAGGTTAAAAGCGTATCCAATAGCATCAGCTGAAGTTGCACATGCACTGGTAATAGAGTGTGCGATCCCTTGAAGTTTTAAAGCGACGCCAACGTTTGCAGTAATCGTATTACTCATATTACGCGGAACGAAGAAAGGACCGACTTTACGTGCACCTTTTTCCTCAAGAAGCTTTACCATTTCAGTTACTGATGCAGTTGAGTTACCACCAGAACCGCCAGCGATACCATAACGTGGATTATGTGCTAAATCTTCTTGTTTAAGGCCTGCATTTTCCACAGCCGCAATTGCTGCATTGTATGCATACATCGCGCATACGCCCATAAAGCGCTTAAGTTTACGATCAATACCGTCAAAGTCTTGTACTGCTGCAGCACTTACATGGCTTTTGAAGTTAAGTTCTGCATAAGTTGGGTTAAAACGTGTTCCAGAGATTCCATTTTTTAGAGAATGAGTAACCTCTTCTAAAGAGTTACCGATACATGAGTTAATGCCCATACCAGTGATTACAACACGTTTCATTTACAGTTCCCTTTTATGGTAATACGAAGCCTTTGTAGTTATCGCTATGAATACAACTCAGGAGAATATAACGATTAAAATGGCTTTTGAGTGAATGACACCATGATAGCAGAAAGGTTTTTTATTTCTTATGGCAAATTTTATGCCTATTTCCAGTTGTGTAAATATTGGTAAACATAAGTGATGTTGTGACGAAACGTAATGAAAGAATACAGATAAAAGTTGAGATAAATCTGCATTCAACCTAGTATTTACCTAGAAATGCACAGATTACAGAGCAGAGGTTCTTGATGGCAAAATCTAAAAACAAGCAAACTTCAGGTTTATTTGCACAAGCCTTTGGAGTGGCTAAAAAGCTCAGTTCCGAATTACAAAAACTTCAAGTAGCTCCAACCACATCTGGTGCTGAACTTGCGAATGCATCACAGATTGTTGAGGGGAAAGCTCGTTTTAAAAGCCCATTTGAGGTCGAGAGTTATGAAAGTCCACAACATATGCTTCGTCAACAGTTACCTAAATTGTCCCATCAATTACTGGGTCGTCATTATGGTCGAGTAAATAATGTAGCGACCTTTGTTTCACCTGATCTTGGTGAAAAAGTTTCTGACTATTTATTCCAATGGTTAAATGAGTTTAGTTCAAATAGCTCTTTAACTGAGAAAATTCTTGAGGAAGCTGGAGTCAAAGACATCGCTGAGTTGACGCGTGATACAGGTCGCTCACAACGTTTAAGTCAAGCATTGATCGAGCAGAATAAATTATTAGCTGCTGCTCAAGGTTTGGTAACAGGTGCGACAGGAGTCTGGGGTGCTGCTGTTGATATTCCAGCATCTATTGTTTTGGCGTTGAGAACCATCTATCAAACGGGGCGTTCTCATGGCTTTGACTTATCTGAAGATGCAGACCAAGAGATTGTTGCTTTTGTTTTTAAAGAAATTGATTTGGGGCTTGTTGCTGAAAAGCAAACATTATTACTCGCTCTTAAAGCATTAAAATCAATGTTAGAAACACATGACTTACAGCAATTTCAGCAATTGATGGGTTCAAATAATGACATTGAGCTTATTAAAAAATGGTTGGTTGATGAAGAAGGGCAATTTAAATGGGGATGGCTCAATCATATTCCACAAGTTTCTGTTATAGGACGGTTAACATCAGTTGCCGGAGCTGCCTTAGGTGGTTTTTATAGTTGGAAGCTTTTAGAAGATGTTGGACATAAATCGCAGTCTATTTTTGGTGCTGCACGTTTCTACTTAAATGAACATCCAGATGAAAATATTTCTCCATTAGAGGCTTATTTAAAGGCAGAAGCTTTATTGAAAAAAGCAAGTCCAAGACTTTTAAATGCTGAGAATGTAAATAATGCATCGCAAAGTAACACTCAGAATGAAGTGATCACTCAGGTAGAGGTTCAAGTAAAAACTCAATCTACGAGTGAGGAATCTAAACTTGATGAAGTAGAGTTAGGGATTGAACAACTCGCTGAAAAGCATGTGGTTGAACATGAACATACCGAGCAACAGTCAGCTTTAAACGATGCAGAAGAGCAAGAAGCTTTGACTGAAAAAGCAGAACTTGTCACTGAACAAAAGACGATAGATATTGAGCCAGCGTCGAACAAACACAGCTAATTTATTTCAGGATGTGTAATACATACTGAAAGTTAACAAAACTCTAGGAATGGTCAGCATTTGCTATGCATCGCAATGTTGACCATTTTTACTTCTTGACTTACAATTATGTGCCCTTGAAAAGAGGTGTTTTTCTTTTTGAGGTTGTTTAATAACGGGAGAATTGCCAAATGGCAACAACAAATCAGTTGATCCGTAAGGGTCGTACAACTTTGATTGAAAAATCAAAAGTTCCTGCGTTGAAGGCTTGTCCACAACGTCGTGGTGTATGTACACGTGTATATACGACTACACCTAAAAAACCTAACTCAGCAATGCGTAAAGTTTGCCGTGTTCGCTTAACTTCAGGTTTTGAAGTATCTAGCTACATCGGTGGTGAAGGTCATAACTTACAAGAGCACAGTGTTGTTCTTATCCGTGGTGGTCGTGTTAAAGACTTACCAGGTGTACGTTACCATACCGTTCGTGGTTCTTTAGACTGTGCTGGCGTGAAAGATCGTAACCAGTCACGTTCTAAATACGGTGCTAAGCGTCCTAAGAAGTAATTCTAGGAAACTAGCCCAAGCAACCCTTTAGCGTTTCGCTTGTTTGAATTCTTCATAGATTTGTAATTCAAGCGACGTATAGTAAGGCCAGCGTCATGTACACGACACTTAGTACAACTGCTGGATCATCCTGAAGTGTCATATTATTAGGTGTATTAAAATGCCAAGACGTCGCGTAGTCGCTGCTCGTGAGATCCTTCCAGATCCAAAATTTAGCAGCCAAACAATCGCTAAATTCATGAACCACGTAATGCAAGATGGTAAAAAATCTGTTGCTGAAGGTATCGTTTACGGTGCTTTAGAACGTGTTCAAGAAAAAAACAAAGTAGACCCAGTTGAATTTTTCGAGACTACTCTTGAAAAAGTTCGTCCTATGGTTGAAGTAAAAGCACGCCGTGTTGGTGGTGCTACTTATCAAGTA
>NZ_DJLC01000060.1:9544-10023 GCF_002434875.1 Acinetobacter sp. UBA6526
ATCAAGTACCTATGGAAGTACGCCCATCCCGTCGTACTGCTTTAGCTATGCGTTGGTTAGTAGATGCTGCTGCTAAGCGTTCTGAAAAAACGATGGCTTTACGTCTTGCTGGTGAGTTGCTTGATGCAGCTGAAGGTAAAGGTGCAGCGATCAAAAAACGTGAAGACGTGCATCGTATGGCTGAAGCCAACAAAGCCTTCTCTCACTACCGTTTCTAAGCGGATAAAACAGTCCCTAATCAGGAGAATATTCATGCGTACAGCAGCTCGATTCAACATCGCTCTTTATCAAAGTGGGAGCTTTGCGGGTATTTAAGTTGCCTGCTTGGATATTCGTGCGCATCAATTTAATTGGTGCGTCCTGTTTTAAATATAACATTTAGGAATGTAGACATCATGGCTCGCCAAACCCCTATTACTCGTTACCGTAACATCGGTATTTCTGCGCACATTGACGCAGGTAAAACAACTACAACTGAA
>NZ_DJLC01000214.1:0-8998 GCF_002434875.1 Acinetobacter sp. UBA6526
CAGCATACTTTTTGAAACACCACCAAATACACATATTATCTAGGCTTTAGACTGTACATTTTACCGCCTGAGCCATGTATAAGATTACATCATGGGCAGTAACGACAGAAGTTAATGTCATTTGTAGGCAAGCTTTTTAAGTTCAATTAGATGCCGACTTATTACACGATTAGCGGCATGCATCATTACACGCATTGAAGCCTCATCATCTCCAAATTGCATTGGCACAACCTGACTCATCGAAGGTGGACGAGGCTTGCGATTTTCAGTCATAAAGTCTTTAAAACGTTTAACCATGCTGCATCTCTCAGAGTTTCTTAACAATAGAATTAAATTCTAATACACATAATCTCTTTATAGAAATCACATTTTCGCTCGAACCGAGTCAACAAAATGTAGCACTGTGGTCAAGCCACTAATAGTCTGAATCTGCTCAATTGGAACTCCTTTGGTCGCTTCATTATAGGAATTCATGAAGTAGTGAATCCATTCTGAATCTCCACCACTGAGTACATATACTGCACGATAAATATCAATGAGCAATATGGCCAGTTCTCCTTGCTTAGTCGCAGGGTCGAGTTCAGGATTGGCTTTAAAACTACTGATAGTGTCACAATGCACCCCAATCACAGATGCAAGCTGTGCTTCTTTCAGGCCAAGCTGATCCGCAGTGTTAAGCAATGATTTTGCTAACACTACTTTAGACTCTACATTAGATTGGGTAATATTTGTCTTCATAAGCTTCAATAAGATTAACTAAAATTTCCATTTCCTCAGCTTCAGGCGATCCTTCATCTGCCTGAAAGATGTTTTCTAAGCGAATAAAAGCATTCGTAAGATCATCATCACTTCTAATTGGTTTAATATCCATAGATATTTCCTCATTCTCATCGTGTCCTCCAATTCCTAAAATCCAGAAACAGGAGCGTAGACATCAATTTTGATTACTTTATTGCTAGTCTGGTTCATCTATTATTACGTTGCCTTTTGCAAAGCAACCTTGACCAATTCAGTCAGAACTTTTTTTACTCATCGGCTCATTTAGTTTAGCAATACTTAGCCCATACTTATAGGCGTTGTACTGCCACACTACGAACTGTTCCAACAACAAAGCGTTCTCTTTTTCCAGTCTGGCATTCTTAACCTCCAAAGCTTCAATTTTAGTTTGAGCAATTTTTAAACTAGCAGGTAGTTTCTGTGTTGCATTGCTCTTAACCTTTGACACTTGTGGTTTTTTGCATTGATCATAGGCAGTCTTAATACGCACATATTTCTGTAAAGTTTGACGAGTTGGTGCAGGCACAAGTTCGAGCTGTAGCTCAATGGCCTGACATAGCCGCTCCCAAGTCAATTTCTGATCTAAAGGCCAATAATCAAGAAGCTCAACAATATTCTCGATGTCTTTATCGGTTAAATGCTGTGCCATATCAAATCCATAAATCCATTTGCAATGCAGGATTGAGCAAATGTGGTTCATCCTCGATCTTTTTACGTTGAGTATTCTCAATAACAGGGATACGTTTACGACCTGCTTTTTGATACGCTAAATCGAGATGTGTAACATCTTCAGAAGGGGGCAAACTCAAAGGTGTTCCATCGGGAATGTTCGGATCATCCAGTAGAGCAATCATCTGTTCACAACGTTTAATTGTAAGCTCTCTAGTTTGCAACCAGACCGTTGCACCAGTAACATTTTTACTAACAGCCTCCTTATCCTTTGCCCATAAGATTTTTTCTTTTCTAAGTCGATCTTCAAGTCGTTTTTTCTTTTCTGCATTACCCTTAATACAGACATGCTCTGTACAATTAAGACAGTTTCTATACTTTAAGCAGGGTTCATCAATATAAGAATGTGTACAAAGTCCAAACTCAGTAGTGTGCATAGACAATGTTGTTTTGGTATTTAGCTCTTGTAGAGTTCGAGGTGTAGCGATCTGGAATGTAAATGTACTATCAGTATTTACTGTACTAACCTCATTTTTCTGCATCTCAATTAAGCTAAAATTACGATCTTCAACTGAAGTATGGTCATATACTCGATTTTGCTTCATATCAGCCCGCCCTGACCATTTAGCGAGTAACATGCTATCCATTCCATTGGTATTTGCTATCGTATTCAATAAATGTCGAAACTGATGGGTAGACATACTATAGTCACCATATCCCCACCGTTGAAAAATAGATTGGACATTTGATAACTCATCTTTTCCTTTCTTCTTCTTTTTAGTAGGTGCTAAATCCTCATTTAAAGTATCAATATGTGGCATCCATAACTCTGTTAATATTGGAGAATATATCTTGTGATACTGATGAGTAAAACAAGCGAATAAAGCTTCTGACCATTTAACCTGTACACCATTACCCGTTTTAAACGGTATATAGGGAAAATCTTTAGGTAGTCTATTTCGTAGGGTAATATTTAAATCATTCAAGCAGACTGAATAATCATGAATAGGAATCTCACGAGTTTTTAAAAATTGTATACCGCTGTTATTTGCTTGACGATCATCATATAGCGTCACATCAAAACCCATTGCCATTAACACTTCCGTACGCTTTAATAATTGATCATCAAGTACTTTGGGACAAAGCTCATGTCTCGGAAATTTATCGCTCGTCTCAAGCAAATATGCTAAATGTCTAGGCTTCTCTGACATCTTAATCAAACGTTCAATAGCCCGTTTTACCGTTGGGATCATGACACTTGGAATGTATTTAATGTCATGCCCATAATTTTTCTGTGCATACCACCTAATACCTAATACTGTCTCAATATTAAAACCATCTGCTGTAAGCCCTAAACTGCTCTTAGAAAGCGTTTGGACTTCTTCCTCGTGGATACAATTATGCTTTAAGAAAAATAGCTCTGATGCTCGTTCAGGTGCAGCTAGAAGCAAACTCACAGCACTGGTGACAAAAATATCTCTATCTGACAATTCTGAATCTTTCCGTGAAAAAATATCAGCTAATGCAAAAATCGCATCCTCATCAGGAAGTTTAGATTCTCTATGTTCCTCTGACTCCTCATCTAGCACAATCGACTTATCAGCAGGTTTTTTAATTGGATTTTTCCATTCTGGTAAAGCAACTATTTTTAATTGGCGAAGAAAATCCAATAGAATCTTTAGTTGTCTACCTACATGGTAAGCAGAACTCGCTTTATAATTTACTTTTGCATTTTCAGCAGCCAAGTCAAAATCTGCAATCACCAATTTAGTTAAATCAACTTCACCATATCGGTCTAAGCATACTTGTTCTATTGCCCGAATTGAAAAAATTGTATCTTGGGTTTTTAACTTGCTCTTAATTCTCTGATACTTCACATACGCTTTGGCAAATTCTAGAATTGAATGATGCAAAAGATTTTCAGGTAATCTATCTTTGGATGAAATACCCGTTTTGACAAAGTTTACTTCACCTTTCCAATAATTCTCATCAAATCTAATATCTTCATTTAATTCTGATAACTGTTTAACAAAATCAATAAACCGCTTTATTTCGGAGTAAGGAGATTGAACTTTGTCAGATGGGAAATATATTAAATCATCCATGATTGAACTCCTTACAAGCATCAATTACTTGCTGAACGGCAATAATTGTTCGGTCATTCACGGCAGCGACCTCAAGGCTACACCCCATCGTAATTAGATCATCCCGTTCTTTAATTAATTGCTCTAGAACTAGATGGTGAGGTGCATTTGCCCAAGGCATAAACTTGCTACACAGATAACATGCGATTGGTGCGTAATCGTTACAGTATTGATGTGTACCACATGAGCCGACATCACAATCCTGTTCTACACAAGAAATTCTATTCGCATCTTTAACTTGTGATTGAGCCTCAATCTCATCCTTTACAACTTTCCCCTGAAAAGCATCTGCATATTTGCGTAAGCTTTCATCCATGATGGATGAGATTTGTTGTGCAATTTCAGGAATACTCTGTACATAACAGTGTGCATTTTGCGTATCATGATGATCTAACAGCTTTGCAATGACATTCACGCCTGCTTTTTGCCTAGCCGCATTTGTTCCAAGCGTATAGCGAAACCGATATGCAGTGATATGTATTGGTTTACCGGTTTCTCTTGAACGGACACCAAGTTTTTGAACAGCATCTCTCAATATTTGAGTTAATTTGATAGTAGGTAAATGAATAATTTCTGTTGGCAAAATTTGAGAAATTTCTTTTTTATTGCTCCAATCTAGATTGGCTAACACCTTAATATCATAGAAAATTGGTAACTCTGCAAGCTCCTGTTCCGATACTTCTCGCTTTATTTGCTTTGCTAATTTCTGTTTTAAAATTTGAATATGTTCAAATAAGATTTTCGCAATACTTTCCCGAATTCCCACTTCATTAAAAGCAAATCGGAATCCACTAGCACCTCTAACTTTAGCTCTCGGAATGTTAAGGATATGAACTGCATTTGTATCATTAAAATTATATTTATCCGACACATATAGGTCTTTCACCTTTAATCCTGAAATTTGAATTGGTCGTCTACCAGTCGCACAAAAAACACGAATTAGAGCAGCCTCATAATAGGAAATCTTATTTTCTGCTAAATATTCATTGGTTCTAGTGATAATTGTTTGAAATTCAAATGGGCTAAATGGGCCTTCATCTGGATCAAGGGAAAGGACTGCTGCTCCTTTTTCATTGCCACTCAATCTCCATGAATCCATTAGATCGTAAACTTCATCATCTACTGAGGAATAACCTAAATCATATAGTTTCTTCAAAAAGACTCGTAGCATAGCTACTTTGTATTCATCTTTTTTTGCCGAATAAAAATTTTTATAATTTAAAAGACCTTTAATTGAAAAATGATCCTCTCCTGTAATATCAAAATATTTACCAATATATTCGCACATGTTTGCTGTATGTGAACTTGAACTATACTTAGCAAAATGAACCAAAGTCATGACTACATCAGATTGGACAGAAAACTCAAAATTTCGTATACGAGAGATATCTATAGTTTTATTGATATCTAATACCCATTTCTGATCATCGATACTAAACTCATAACCTTTGAATGAGGTAAAAGTATTTTGCGACTTATCTAAACTATCGATTCGAATTGATTTATTCATTTTCATCCTCAAATTTTTCTTGGATACTTAAGCCAACCTCTACGGCACGCTTATTCTCTGCACGCCTTGAATATCTTCTTGCGCTTTGTGAGTTAGGTATCCATCCCATTAGATAAGCACGATCATTTTCAACTTGAGCTTCAGTCGTTTGACCTGTTGCCACTAAAAGTTGAGATTTCTCAGAAAATTTGTCATTCCAAGTATGTCTAAATGCATGTGCATGTACATTGAATAGAACAACTTTAGAAATTTCAGAAAAGATTTTATCTAGAGCTTTTATTGATAAAGGTTTACCTTTATTTGATAAAATCAAAAAGTCTGTTAGCTCTGCATGCGGTATGGCTGATCTATAATTTAAAATGTAAGTTTCTAATTTTTTCTTTAAGTTTTGATTGACTGCAATTGATCGACTTCTAGTTTTAACCAAAGGTTGATATAGCCTAGAATCACTACCATCATGAGGATTACGCCTAATAGTAAGATATGATGTAACACCTTGAGAGGGAGTTATATCTGTAATTTTTAAATTTAATAATTCACCTTTACGACATCCAAGATATAAAAACAAATAGATAATTAGCTCATTTCTATAAGTAAGGTAATCTGAAGTCCAGATACGATTCTGATTATCAGGATCAACCGCCTTGAAAATTTTATTTAATTGATCACTATCAAAAGATTTGTATTCAGACTGAATATCCATGGACTTACGAGGTCTACGAGATTTTAACAAACGTTTTGTACTTGTTATTGCTGATGAATGAAGATGCGTCTCAAACCATCCAATATATTCAGCAAAATTAGTTAACCGCCTATATATTAATTGTTTAGATACATAGTCCTGAGTAACAACCAATTTTGCTCTAGATCGCTCTTTATTATTACTTTTTGGAAAACTTATGATCTTTTTTTTTGAATCTGCCCCACCTAATCGACTGCGATTGAAACTGGTTAAATTTACTAAAGCTTCGATTTCATTTAATTTTAAAAAATCTTTACTTTTTATCCTTTGTTCCAAGTCAATTCCTAACTTATCCAACAACTGAAAGAGCAACTTAATATCTTCCAAAATAGCAGAAATTGTATTGATTGATTGACCACGATTTCTTAGATGAATGATCGTATATAAATTTGGATAAGTCATAGGAACACCATCACTATTCAAAAGAACAGCGAATCTCTCACCACTACTCATTACAAATCTTTTAACAGACATCATGATTAAATTTAACAAAATATCTAAGTGTTAAATATCATAAAATATAATTAAAAAAATTTACAGAACTATTTCTAGTGTCTGTAAATTTCTTTTGTAACTAACTACTAATAAAGAATAATTTTATAAACTTTACAAAACATGGTCTCTAGTAGGTGTCAGAACGGTAAATCATCATCTAAATCAGCTGGTGCTGCCGCAGGCTGTGGCGATGATTTAGGTGTATTAAAACCATTTCCAGCTTGCGGACTACCTGCGTAGTTACCGCCTTGTTGACCATAACCATTTTGATTATTGTTGTTATAACCTGTGTTCTGGTAACCACCGCCCTGATTACTATTATTGTTATTAAAACGCGGTTGGTTGAAGTCGTTACCGCCAGCAAAACCTTGCTCACCTTGTTGACGTGAATCAAGCATTTGCATTTGATCGCCACGGATTTCCGTGCTGTAACGCTCTTGACCATTTTGGTCTGTCCATTGACGTGTACGCAATGAACCTTCGATATAAACCTTCGAACCTTTACGTAAATATTGTTGTGCAATTTCACCTAAACGGTTGTGCAACACGATACGGTGCCATTCCGTTTGTTCTTTACGTTCACCCGTGCTTTTATCTGTCCAAGACTCACTTGTTGCAATCGAAAACTGAGTTAAAGATCCACCATTTGGAAAAGTTTTTGTTTCAGGATCACGACCCAAAGTTCCGACTAAAATTACTTTATTTACACCACGCATTAGCTTATCTACTTCCTATCTATTTCTATGTTTTACTTTATAAGAGTTATGCTTAAATGGCTACCTCTTTCCCTAACAAGTGCGTTAAATCTTGTCGCGCAGAATCATCAATTTGATGTTTATCGACCTTTATATAAGCAACTTGTTGTTCAGACATCACCACCACTTCTTCAATACCACGAATCGCCAGTAATTTTGAAGTCCATTCATCTGTTTGTTGCGCTTCAGGTAAACGCAATACAATCGAAGACAAATATCTCGGCTGAGCCAGCCCAAAGCTTACGAGCAACCAAATTATAGCAATACCAGCCAACACACTCCACCCAAGCGAGGTGTTGTGTAACATTAACAATTGACCACCCAACGTACCGCCGAAGAATGCACCTAGGAATTGGCTACTTGCGTTAATTCCCATCGCAGTTGCTTTCGATTGAATGGGTGCAGATTTCGATAACCACGATGGTAAAAGTGCTTCCATCACATTAAATGCAATAAAGAAAATTCCTAATCCTGCCAGTAGTACATATTTAGATTCATAGCCAAAAATCAGAATCAATAAACCTGCAATAATGCCTGCAATCGCAGTTAAGAAAATACCACGCATCTTGCGATATTTTTCAGCAATGATGATGCTTGGAAAAGCAAAAAATAAACTAATTAACAACAATGGCAAATAGACTAAACCATGCTTTGCCAGTGGAATCTGTGCGTATTCAATCAACTGCGAAGGCACATAAATAAACATCGCTGTTAATAATAAATGCAGTGAAAAGACAGAAACATGCAACCGGTTTAAGTCGCTAATTTGTATGACTTGTTTGAGTTGAGATAAATAACCTTGCTGAAAATTCTTGTGATGGCGGGTTACTTTCGGCACCAACAACAACATTAAAATTGCTGCCAAGCCCATAATCGTGGTCACGAAAAAGAGTCCAGAAATCCCAACCAAACTAGTGAGCCAAGGCCCTAGACTAAATGCCACCACAAATGACAAACCAATACTCATCCCCATGGCAGCCATCGCTTTAGTACGTTGCTCCTCGCGAGTAACATCTGCAAGCAGTGCCATCACCACAGCAGAAACAGCACCCGCACCCGCAACAGCACGCCCGATAATCACACCATAAATCGTATCCGACATCCCAGCAATCGCACCACCGAGGGCGAATAGTAATAGTCCTAACACCACCAAAGGTTTACGACTAAAACGATCTGCCAACAAGCTAAATGGGATTTGCAAAATAGCTTGCGTTAAACCATAAACCCCCACAGCTAAACCAATTAATGCTGGCGTTGCATATTGATAAGACTGCCCTGCAACTGAAAAGACAGGAATAATCATGAACAAGCCCAACATGCGTAAGGCAAAAATGCTACTTAAGGCAAAGGTTGAACGGCGTTCTAAAGCATTCATCATTGGCAAGACACTATTACTGGCTCAGCGAATTATAAGCCATTCGCTTAGAATGCGCTGAAAAAATCACAAGCTAAAAAATCAAAAGGGACGTTTCCGTCCCTTTTTCTGATCTTAGATCATTAAACTGAAAGCAAACTTAAGAGATTCGCTGTTCATGCTTACTATATTGAATGGACGCAATCACCGCCCAAACAATGAACGCAACACCGATCAATCCTGTCACCACTTCTGGAACATGCACACCCGTACCACTGGCAATCATAATGAATGCCAAAGCACCGATAGCATAATGCGCACCATGTTCTAAAAAGATATAAGCATCCAATGTGCCTTTCTCAACCAAATAAATCGTCATCGAACGCACAAAGATTGCACCAATCGCAAGACCCAACATGATGATCACGACATCACTGGTAATCGCAAATGCACCAATCACACCATCAAAACTAAACGATGCATCAAGTACTTCAAGGTACAGGAAACCACCGATTCCGGCTTTCACTACCCCAGAGGCTGCACCATTAGAAT
>NZ_DJLC01000107.1:0-128 GCF_002434875.1 Acinetobacter sp. UBA6526
ATGTTAATTCCAGAAGTAATTGGCTTCAAATTAACAGGGAAATTAAAAGAAGGCATTACTGCGACAGATTTGGTTTTGACTATTACTCAAATGCTGCGCCAAAAAGGCGTGGTGGGTAAATTTGTTGA
>NZ_DJLC01000107.1:515-986 GCF_002434875.1 Acinetobacter sp. UBA6526
ATGGCACCTGAATATGGCGCAACGTGTGGCTTTTTTCCGATTGATGAAGTAACCCTTGGTTATCTTGCATTAACGGGTCGTGAACAAGAACGTATTGACTTAGTTGAGGCGTATAGTAAAGAGCAAGGCTTGTGGCGAAATCTTGGTGATGAACCGATTTTTACCGATACGTTGAGCCTAGATATGGGTACGGTACAAGCAAGTTTAGCGGGGCCAAAACGTCCTCAGGATCGTGTTTTACTTTCCGATGTTCCTAAGACCTTTAGTTCATTAATGGAGCTTGCACTTAAACCTGCTAAAGAACAAAAAGAGCAGTTGGAAAATGAGGGCGGTGGTGGAACAGCCGTTGCTGCTGAAAAAGCCAATCTGCCGCATGAAAGCCCATCTTGTATGATTGATGGAAAATCTTATCCATTAAATCATGGTGATGTGGTGATTTCGGCGATTACTTCATGTACCAATACCTCAAAT
>NZ_DJLC01000107.1:1306-1513 GCF_002434875.1 Acinetobacter sp. UBA6526
AATACCTCAAATCCAAGTGTGATGTTAGCGGCAGGGTTGCTGGCGAAAAAAGCGATTGAAAAAGGTTTACAACGAAAACCTTGGGTAAAAAGTTCACTTGCACCCGGTTCTAAGGTCGTCACAGATTATCTTGCAGCTGCGGGATTGACACCATATTTAGATCAATTGGGATATAACCTTGTGGGTTATGGATGCACCACCTGTATT
>NZ_DJLC01000107.1:1833-4940 GCF_002434875.1 Acinetobacter sp. UBA6526
CACCACCTGTATTGGTAACTCAGGGCCTTTACCTGACCCAATTGAAGAAGCCATTCAATGTCATGATTTAAATGTCGCATCGGTACTGTCTGGAAACCGTAATTTTGAAGGTCGTGTTCATCCTTTGGTGAAAACTAACTGGCTTGCTTCACCGCCTTTGGTGGTTGCTTATGGATTGGCTGGAAACATTCGAACGGATCTGACCTCTGAACCACTTGGACAAGGCAAAGATGGACAGAATATTTACCTGAAAGATATTTGGCCAACACAGGCTGAAATCGATCAAGTGTTACAACAAGTGAATACCTCAATGTTCCATAAGGAATATGCTGCTGTATTTGATGGTGATGCCACATGGCAAGCGATTCAGATCCCGAAAAGTCAGACTTATGCATGGCAAAGTGACTCAACTTATATTCGTCATCCACCATTCTTTGAGGAAATTAATCAACCACCAAAAGCGATTACTAATATTGATCAGGCTCGTATCCTCGCGGTGTTGGGTGATTCCGTAACAACAGACCATATTTCTCCCGCAGGGAATATTAAAAAAGACAGTCCTGCAGGGCGCTATTTGCAAGATCAAGGCGTAACACCGAAAGACTTTAACTCATATGGTTCTCGCCGTGGAAATCATGAAGTAATGATGCGTGGTACTTTTGCCAACATTCGAATTAAAAATGAAATGTTGGGTGGAGAAGAAGGTGGCAATACCATTCACATTCCAAGTGGTGAAAAGCTTGCCATTTATGATGCATCTATGCGTTATCAGCAAGAAAATACACCTTTAGTGATTGTTGCGGGTAAAGAGTATGGTACGGGTTCATCTCGTGACTGGGCTGCAAAAGGTACCAATCTACTTGGGATCAAAGCGGTGATTGCTGAAAGTTTTGAACGAATCCATCGCTCTAATTTGGTTGGAATGGGTGTACTTCCATTACAGTTTGTTGATGGTCAAACGCGTCAGTCTTTAAACTTAACGGGGCGTGAGACACTTTCTATACATGGTCTTTCTGATGATATTCAACCGCATCAAACTCTAAATGTCAGTGTCGTTCGAGAAGATGGTAGCCAAGCTGAGTTTAAAGTGCTTTGCCGAATCGATACATTAAACGAAGTCGAATACTTCAAAGCAGGCGGTATTTTACATTATGTATTGCGGAATTTAATTGCTGTTTAAAATCGGTAATGTATTGTTTTCTAAAAGATGAAAGTTAGACTTTCATCTTTTTTTATATCAATTGCTTTATTTTCAGATTAATGTATTGATGCTTAATGAAATGGGATGATCATTTTGAATCAGTTACCTAAATATGTGTATTTTTTACTCGTTGCTCAAGCATTTAACTTGATTGCAGCGGTACTTTCCGTGACTGTTTCAGCGATTGTTGGACTTAAACTTGCCCCGACACAAGCTCTAGCAACGATCCCTTATGGTTTACAGTTTTTAGCTATTTTATTAACAACCTTTATCTTTTCTTTTTTGATGAAAAAATTAGGTCGTCATTTAGTATTTCAGCTTGGTGTCTTGTGTTTATTTGGTGCGGGAGTCTTGGGTTATTTTGCGCTAACGACTGAACAATTTTATTTGCTTTGTCTGAGCCATTTTTGCTTAGGTTTATTTATTTCTACCGCTAACTTTTATCGTTTTGCTGCCTCAGATCGTCTGTCACCTGAATTAATTCCTAAGGCGACTGCAATGGTGATCTCAGGTGGGGTAGTCGCTGCATTGATTGCACCAGTTTTAGCAATTCAGTTTCAACAGGTGAGTAGCTTACCAGATTTCACCTTTATCTATTTAATTTTCAGTATATTAGCAGTGGTGTTGTCGCCGATACTTTATTTTTGGAATAACAAACAGAAACAACCACACGCCCAACAAAGCGTAATAGCATCTGTTCAACGAGCAAAACTACCATTCAATAGGATTGTGATCGCGATCATGAGTGGCGCATTTGCCTTTTACATTATGAATGTCATGATGATCATGTCATCTTTACATTTAAAAGAACATCATTCGTTTCATTACGCTTCAATTTCGATTCAGTTGCATGTTTTAGCGATGTTTATTCCTTCTTTTTTCGTCTCTAAGCTGATTCAACGTTTTGGGATCAATACGATGATTTATATTGGTTTTGGCTTATTGATGTTGTCATCTTTTATTCCGATGTTAGGGCAAGCGGGAGTCTATATTAATATTGCGTTAATCGTACTCGGTATAGGATGGAATTTTGCATACTCAGGGGCTTCAACTTTACTTGCTGGTTTAGATGAGCAACAGAAACATCGTGTACAAGGATTGAATGAGACAATAATTGCTTTATTTGCAACATTAGGCGCATTTTTACCAGCGCCGATTTTAACCAGTCTCGGTTGGAGCAATGCCAATTTACTCGCGTTATCACTTACATTTATTGTGTTAGTCTTTTTGATTGTATTGAGTAAAAAGCAACAGCACAGCCAAGCGAATGCATCATCGTTATAGCCCAAATGATGATAAACACGTTAAAATAGTGGTTTGACTCAAGCTATAGAATTTCCTGTGATGACTGATCTCCAAAATGATGAATATGACCGCCGTTTTGCGGGTGTAGCCAAGATTTATGGAGAAGACTCATTTGCGCACTATGAGAAAAGTCATGTCATGGTGATTGGAATTGGTGGTGTGGGCAGTTGGGCGGTTGAATCGCTTGCTCGGACAGGAATCGGGGAGTTGACCTTGGTTGATATGGATGTTGTTGCTGCATCGAATATTAATCGCCAATTACCTGCAATGACTTCGACGCTTGGACAAGAAAAAATTGAGGTGATGGCTGAGCGTTGTCGTCAGATTAACCCAAGAATTAAAGTCAATGTGATTGATGATTATCTAACACCAGACAATGTGAAGGACATACTGAATGTTGTACCTGATATCATTTTAGACTGTATTGACGATGTTAAAGCCAAGCTTGCTTTGATGCTGCATTGTCGCTTTAACAAGATTCCATTGATCGTATCGGGTGGAGCTGGCGGTAAGCTTGATCCTTTGAAAATTCGTGTTGCGGATTTATCTAAAACTGAACAAGATCCAATGCTCGCGAAGCTGAGAGCACAACTTCGCTCGA
>NZ_DJLC01000183.1:0-14528 GCF_002434875.1 Acinetobacter sp. UBA6526
ATGAGACAACTTGTGTCGCAAAAAAATTGCCTATATTTTGAGATATTGGCATCAAATCATTTTATTTTGCATCAATCCAAGCGTGATAAACTTCGTAAGCCCATTTCATTGAGAAGGGGATTTCATCCTCTCTAAGTATGAGCTCAATTACTTCAAGGCGATGACTTATATCTTCTAATTCATAAAAATCAAGATCGCCCTTAAATTTATTATTCATGTTTTTAAATCTCATTAGACTTGTGTTTCAAAACTATAAATATAGCTATAAGTGATACATGTAGGTGTGTCAGTTGTTTATGAAACAAAGCCCCAACTATCTACATGATCAGCCCACCATTGCATCATAATTTTACGATCATTTAACCATTGAGCATGATTGTATGTCGCCCGTGTTTTATTATCCGAAACGTGGGCAAGCTGTATTTCAACCCAATCCTTATTAAAACCATTCTCATTTGCAATTGTTGAAGCTGTTGCTCTTAGGGCATGCATGGTGAATTCTAATTTCATATTATGAAGGGCAGTATTTAATGTAGTTTTACCCATCATTTCACCATCTTCACCTGCAAAAATATATTCGCTATTGGGGTAAAGAGCAAATTGCTCTCTAATGATTTGTATGGCTTGATTTGATAAAGGAACAACATGCATTCTGTTCTTTTTCATATTACGCTTTCCAGCCAAAATATCAGCCTGTGATACTGCTGGAATAGTCCACGTCTTCTCTTCAAAATTAATATATTCCTTTTTGCCTCGACGTATTTCAATGCTTCTAAGCCATGTATATGTTGCCACTTTGATAGCATTCCTTGTACTAGTAGAGCCACCGTATGTATTGAGTTTAGACATAAGTTCTCTTTTTTCAGATTCAGTCAAGGGTCTGGCATGAGTTACTTCTGGCTGCTTTATGTAGCCTCTAAGGACGTAGGTAGGGTCAATAGAAATACGTTTTGTGATAATGGCATATTCCATGACTTCACCTATTATTTGCCTAACAAAAATTCCCTTAACTTCCCCTGTACCTCTTCCTGATTTTTTGATTCTTGCCATAGTACTATCAAGAACATTTTTAATATCAATCGAGTCGATCTCATGAATAGGTTTATTACCGATAAGAGGATAAACATCTTTCTCAAAATAACTGCTGCGGCGTTGTTCCCATTCCTTTGATTGTTGAGTTTTTCGAGAATTCATAAATTCGTTGGCGACTAAACGGAATGTACCATTATTTGCTTTGATTGCTTCAAGGCGTTCTTTTTTTTGATGGCTTATTGGGTCTACTCCTTTAGCGAGTTGTTCTCGATATTCCATTGTTTTCAAGCGAGCGTATGCTAAAGTAATTTCGGGATATTGACCGATTGTGAGCATTTTTGCTTTAGTAAGAAATCGGTAGCGATAACGCCAGAATTTGCTACCAGATGGGCGGATTTCTATACAGAGTCCTGAATGATCAGCCACGCGGTATAATTCTTCACGTGGTTTTAAGCTTTTGATTTTAAGATCGTTTAGCATGTGATGTGAGTAACGGTATTTTAGAAAGTGCTTACTCACAATCTTACTCACAAAAATTGGTAATTGCATGTATCACATTGTTATGGACCGTTAGAATAAAAATATTTTTAAATCAATTGGATAGGTTGTAATGTAATTTGTATTTAGTGAAGGTTAGATTATTAATTGGCATGATGTAATCACATCATTGTCCAAATCATAAAAATCCCTGCTAATGCAGGGATTTTTTACGTTTCTAGTATAGAAAATACTTTAGGAAAACGTTACTAATAAATTAATTCATATTAAAAATACATGAATCATACTTAAATTTTTATAAACGGTTTTGGAGAAATAAATGTATAAATATTGCCTGTATATGCTGAGTTGTGGATTATTCATTCCCCATGCGCAAGCAGAAAGTCTTAAAGACTCTTTTATTGGCGATACGAAAGTGTTTGTAAATATTTATGGTTTTGCTGCTGATATTGATGGAAAAATTGGTTATCAGGGAATGAATTATCATTTAGATCAACCATTCAAAGATACGCTAGATTCATTAGATAAAGCATTAATGGGACATTTTGAAATAGCTAAAGGCAAATGGGGCGTTTATTCGGATATTCAATACGTGAAGACTGAAGAAGAAAAACCGGTTTATTCCTATCCGATAGCATTATCAACAAAAGTGAATTTAAGTAATTTAGGAATTTATTATCGAGCCTATGAGCAGTATCCGCAGGGAAAAGGTTTGGTGATTGAACCTACTTTGGGATTTAACTATACGGATTTAGAGGGGAGTTTAGGTGCTTTGGGGAAAGTGGTTGCAGTAGAGAAAGATTGGTTTGAATACTTTGGTGGTGCGCGTTTTCGTTACAATACTGACTCTCCTTGGAACATTGCTGCTCAATATACTTATGGCACTGAACAAACACAAATTGCTCAAGCATATGTAGGATATCGCCAAAAAGTATTCTCAGCACCTATCAACTTTAGAGTTGGATATCGTTATGTATCTCAGGATTATAAAAGTGGTAGTTTTAAATGGGATACTGAGCAGAAAGGTCCTGTAGTAGGGATTGGTTTCGCATTTTAGATGGAATTGGAATAAGTGTAATTTATAAATAACCATTAACATCAAAGAATTGAATAATCAAAAAGATGCTAATGGTTATCAATGCATTATTTTTTATTGTTATTTAAATAAAATAATTACCCAAGTAAAGAAAATAATGGCTAAAGAAACAAATTGAGCTGCGCTCCCCATATCTTTCGCATTCTTAGACAATTCATGTTTTTCCAAAGAAATACGATCTACAACAGCTTCGATAGCTGAATTAAATAACTCAACGATAATTGCTAATAGGCAAACAGCGACCATTAATGCTTGTTCTAACGCCGATACATGAACAAAGAAACTCAATGGAATGAGAATTATATTGAGCAAAATGACTTGTCTAAATGCGGCTTCATGACTAAAAGCAGCCTTGAATCCAGCAAGTGAATAGCCTGTCGCGTCAAAAATTCGTTTGAGACCATTTTTGCCTTTATAAGGAGAATAAAGAGACATAGTGAAAGGAGAAAGAAAGGGGGATATGCCTATTATAAAATTAAAAATAGGATTCGAGATTGGCAATACATCGCAACAATGCATCAAAATTTTAGTGCTTATTGCAATATTGTATGCAAGTTAAACAGATTTGAATTGTCAAATTTGCCTATGCTAAGGATAATAAGTGTTGATTTTCTATAGGACGGTTCTGCATGAAAATTATCGCAGATGAAAATTTGGCATTTACCGATTATTTCTTCGCGGAATTTGCAGAAATTCAGCATAAAGCAGGGCGAACACTCACAAATGCCGATGTTGAAAATGCTGATGGATTGCTAGTGCGATCAGTGACGAAGGTAAATCATGATCTTATTGACCAAACAAAAATTAAGTTTGTGGGTAGCGCAACGATTGGGACTGATCATTTAGATATTCAAGCTTTAGAGCAAAAACATATTCGATGGAGTAATGCAGCGGGTTGTAATGCTCAAGCCGTAGCTGAATATGTAATTACTGCTTTATTGCATTTAAATATTGATCTATTAGAACAAAATAGCGCATTTACGTTGGCTATTGTGGGTTTGGGAAATGTTGGAAGCCGTCTTGCAGTGATGGCACAACTCCTTGGCTGGCATGTGATCGGTTATGATCCATATGTACAACTTGATGGTATTGAGAATGTTGCTTTTGAGGAACTTTTAAAAAGAGCTGATGCGATTTCAATTCATGTACCATTAACAAAATCAGGCGAATATCCAACGCAGCATTTATTTAATCAAGCTGCTTTTGCTCAAATGAAAGATTCAACAATTTTAATTAATAGTGCGCGTGGACCAGTGATTCAGCAATTTGCATTAATTGAAAATATTGAGCAGACAAAACGCCAAGTGGTATTAGACGTGTTTGAGTTTGAGCCAGAAATTTCACAGCAATTACTCGATCAGCTCGCTCTTGCAACACCACATATTGCAGGTTATAGCTTGGAAGGTAAAGCGAGAGGTACACAGATGATCTATGAGGCCTTTTGTAATACCTTCGGTTATAAGGCATCGAAACGATTTGAAAGCCAATTGCCAAGTGTCGAACAGTATTTTGAGCAGCATGATTTAAAAACTGCACTTAAACAGCATTTGGTACAAATTTATAATATTGCTGAAGATGATCGACAACTTCGTGCTTGTGTTGAAGCGGGTAAGGTTGAACAAAGAGCGTTTGATCTAATGCGTAAGAATTATCCATTGCGTCGTGAATGGGCTGCACATGGAGGGCCTAAAGCGTGAGTGAGGCAATGAATCGTTATCAACCGACATGTTCTATCGAGGCGCTCAAAGCACGTGCAGTAATGTATCAAAAAATCCGTCAGTTTTTTGCTGAGCGGGGAGTTTTGGAAGTGGAAACTCCTATTCTCTCACAGGCAGGCGTGACGGATGTTCATTTAGCATCAGTACAAGTACAGCGTCATATTTATGGCAAGTTAAACACGCAATATTTGCAGACCTCGCCAGAGTTTCCAATGAAGCGATTATTGGCCAGTGGTAGTGGGGCAATTTATCAAATCTGTAAAGTATTTCGTGATGATGAACATGGTCGTAAGCACAATAGTGAATTTACAATGTTGGAATGGTATCGGCCAGCTTTAGATTTAAAAGGGCTGATGCATGAAACAGCTGATTTACTTGAGCTGTGTCTATCTCACCGTTTTGGTGAAGTTCGTCCTTACCTTTTAAGTTATAAGCATGCATTCCAAGATCGTTTAGAGATTAATCCTTTACAAGCAAGCTTAGAGCAGTTGAAGGGTGTAGCAAATCGAGTTGGATTGAATCTTGATCTAGGTGATGATCGCCTAGCGTATATGGATTTATTATTTTCCCATTTTGTTGAGCCGAGCTTAGGTTTTGATGGGCCTGTTTTTCTGACTGATTTCCCTCCTGAAATGGCCTCTTTAGCGAAGGTAAAACAAGATGAAGATGGGGAACTTGTTGCAGCGCGTTTCGAGGTTTATATCGAAGGTTTAGAACTTGCCAATGCATATGATGAATTGTTAGATGCAGATGTTTTAGCCGCTCGTTTTGAAGCTGATAATACTGAGCGTTTAAAGCAAGGTTTGCCAACAATCCCGACTGATCACAACTTATTGGCAGCTTTACCTAATATGCCTGAATGTTCAGGAATAGCCTTGGGAATAGATCGTTTGTTGATGGTGTCAATGAATAAGATGAAAATTGACCAAGTGATTGCATTTCCAGCTGAGATTGCATAGTAAAAAGATATTTAAACTATTTATAGAAACTGCATTAGTAGCTGGATCAATCCAGCTTGCCGATTGGTTTTGGTCTTCTTAAAAATAGATTTTAGATGTTTTTTAACCGTATCTAATTGGATTTCATGAGAGAGCGCAATTTCTTTGGTTGTTTTACCTTCTAGTAATTGCTCACATATCTTATGTTCCACAGGTGTGAACATAAATAGTTGTGTATAAAGCTCTTTCTGATATTTAGGACGGTGTTGAAGCCCAGAAAATGTTGCAAGTAAAACGGGGCGTAATCCAAAAATTTTATGCGTCTTTTCTGGGCTAAGTAAGTCTAATGTTAGAAATAAATCATCGCTGAGCATCATGATTTTCGTCTGTTCTTTAGAATCAAGTTGTCTATGATTTTTATAATTTCTTTCTAATCCTATTAGGTTTTGATCAAACAGCTGCTGATGATGTTCATTCAGGCTAAAACGACGCTGTTTAATTTGAATCAGCTCATTATTTTCAAATAATTGTTCTGCTTCAGCATTTATCTCTAAGATATCACCATTTAGATTAATAATCGCAATCGGCTGCTTCATCTTTTGGATCAATTGTGATCCGAGAAGCGTCATTGTTGAATATTCAAAATGATGTCGATATTGCTGAATTTTTTGCTGTAAAACTGGCAAAATCTCATAGATCGGTTGTAATTCTGAACAAGTTAAACTACCTCGATCTTGGCTACTGAGGAAAGCTAAAATAACACAAACTTTTTGATCATATATGACTTGAATCGCAGAACAGAATCTTAAATCTAGTGGTTGTAATACTTGTTGATAGACTTGAGTTTGGGTGATTTCATGTTCTTGAAAATGTTGTGAACAATGCATCCAACCATTCATTGGTGCTAGTAACATTTTTTTTAAGCGAGGGTCATCATCTATGGCTAGACGGATTTGTTTTAAAGCGGCTTGTTCGAGTTGATTCTCATCAAGATTTACGCCGTGATGGACACTGAAAGACAGAGCTTGTACTTCCAGATCAACGGCTAAAAGCTGTGATGCTTGAACATTAAAATGGAGATTGAGTTGTTCTAGAAAATTAATCCAATCATCTGCATGTTGAACCTTATTCAATATTTCGGTAACGACACAGGGCTGGATTTGATTCATCTAAGAAATCCCATAAAAATGAATAAAATACATTTCCCTATATAGTATATGGGTTTTGCGGAAATGAAATCCAAGAACAGAAAAAAAGTGATGTTTTTTGCAATTATCTGATCGAGTAAATCTTATTTTAGATGCTTATTGTAGGAAGTTTAGACTACCTAAGCCCATTGCAATGAGCTTAGGTTGGAAACTGATTAGCAGCGACCTTTCTTCGCTTGACCAGGAGGACAAAAATTACCTGAACCACCATGATTATGATCTGGATCAACGACGACACTGCCGTGAGGTGTGTGTACAGCACAACCTGATAATCCAACAAAGAATAATGCGCTTAAGCACAATAAAGTTTTTTTCATGATTTCATCCCAATCTTTATGTTTTTCCATAGAAACTTTAAGGGTATATTCGATTTTCTACTAGATAAAAAATGAAATTTTTAACTAATATTTGTATCAATGATGATATTTAAAAGCCTCAAATATGAGGCTTATTTTTCAATTGAATTTATTTTCAGATTTTAAAAAGGTAATTTAGTCAGTTGATTAAGGAAGTGTGGAACAACTCTAGGCTCTAATAAGATTGTGACGACGACACCATAAGCAGCTCCCCAAAGATGAGCGCTGTGATTGATGTTGCTATTGCCGCGTTTCCCTGACCAGATGCTATATGCGACATATAAAATTGCAAAAATAATCGCGGGTACTGGAATGAAAAATACAAAAATTAAGTTCCAAGGTTGAAACAGAATATAGGCAAATAAAACTGCAGATACAGCTCCTGAAGCCCCAAGACTTGCCCAACGTACATCATTTTTATGTTTCAAATAGCTTGGTAGTATCGCAAAAATCAAACCACCTAGATAAAACAACACAAAGCCCATGTCGTAGAAAAACTGACGATAAAAACTCTCAATGATATTCCCAAAAAAGAACAGAGTAATCATATTAAAAAGTAAATGTGTACCATCAGCATGGACAAAACCATGGGTAATGAAACGATCAAATTGACCACGTTGCATTGCAGGAGGCCAAAAAATCAGACGGTTCATTACTGCCTGATTGGAGAATGCCAATAAAGAAATTGCAACTGTGATAATGATAAGAGTCACAGTATGGCTAAAGGGTAGATGTAACATAAATGTTTTAAATTGATCAGTGTCTAAGCAATAATGCCATTAAAAACTTAATAAACAATGATCTTGCATATAATTCCTACAAAAATGGTTGATTTTTTTTTATTACCCTCCATCTTCGGTTAATATAACGACATCAGCTTGAGGATTATTGTTATGTCGACTGAGAACACCAACACTGCTGTCGCAGAAGAAATTCCAAACCTTTTGATTACTCCCTCTGCACAAGAGTATTTACGTGATTTATTAGCAAAGCAAAATACTCCAGGAATTGGCGTTCGTGTTTTTGTAGAGCATCCAGGTACACCACGTGCAGAGTGTTGTATGGCTTATAGTGCACCTGAAGAAGTTGTGCCAACAGACTATAAGCAGGATTATCCAGACTTTCCAGCTTATGTAGATGCACCATCAATTCCATATTTGCTTGATGCTGTAATTGACTACAACAAAGATCGTTTTGGTGGACAATTAACATTCCGTGCACCTAACTCGAAGGTTCCACGTGTTGGTCCAGATGCTTCAATTGAAGAGCGCATTACTTATGTACTTCAATCTGAAATTAACCCGAGCTTAGAAGGGCATGGTGGTAACTGTAGTCTTGTTGAAGTTCAGGATGATGCAGAACACGGTCTAACTGCTGTATTAAAATTCGGTGGTGGTTGCCAAGGCTGTTCAGCGATTGATGTAACTTTAAAGCAAGGTGTTGAAACCACATTAAAGCAACACGTTCCTGAGTTACAGCGTGTCGTTGATCAAACTGACCATAGCCAAGCAGAAGGCGCATATTTTAAGTAAAAAACTTGAAATATCATCTATTGAAAAAGGCCCTTTCGAGGGCTTTTTTCATGTCAGAAAAATATCAGTAAATATTTTTCTTTGTTTCATAACAAGATGTAGAACAAAAAAGATGAATATATAAATAATAATAATTATCATTTGTATTGAGTTTTATTTATTTTTTGTTAGAATTCTCATAAATTTTTTAAGCAAATCTTAAGATTTGTCATGTTTAGGTGGGAATATGTCCAATAAATTAGCTCGTCAATCACTACTCGCCATTTCTGTTCTTGGTAATATGATTGCAATCGCAAATGCGAACGACACTCAGACAAACGAAGTTACTCAACTAGAAAAAATTGTGATCACAGCAAGTGGCTTTGAGCAAGATATTAAAAAAGCTGCTGCTTCTATTTCAGTTCTCACACAAGAAGAAATTAATAAAAAAGCTTATCGCGATGTCACTGATGCATTGAAAGATGTTCCTGGAGTTGTGGTAACAGGCGGTGGAAGTTCAAGTGATATTAGTATCCGTGGTATGGGGAGTGCTTACACAGTCATCATGGTTGATGGAAAAAAAGTAAACACGCGTTCTGTAAGACCAAATAGTGATAACTCTGGAATTGAACAGGGATGGTTACCTAATATTGGTGCGATTGAGCGAATTGAAGTGATTCGTGGTCCAATGTCAGGCTTATATGGTTCTGATGCCATGGGCGGGGTAATTAACATTATTACCAAGAAAAATACCAATGAATGGACTGGATCAATTAAGCTAGATACGACATTACAAGAAAACTCAAAATCAGGAAATATTTATCAAACCAATGCATATATTGCAGGCCCTTTAATTGCAAATCTTTTATCTTTCAAGGCCAATGGTTTATATTCGCAACGTGATGAAGATGAAATTTATGGGGGTTATAGTGAGCAAAAAATTCGTGCAGGTGGGGCTGCATTAACACTTACGCCAAATGATCAACATACTTTTGATTTGGAATATCAACGTTCAATTCAAAATCGTGATGCAACGGTTGGCAAGAGTATTTCGCCAATTCAAACAGGCAGAAATCCACCAGTAAACTCACTCACCGACTATTACCGTACAGAATACAGTTTGACACACCGAGGTACACTTGGTGCAGTAGAAACACACTCTTATATTCAACGTGAGGAAAATGAAAATCCATCACGTAATATGGAAGCGATTAATACGACATTTAATACAATCAATAAAATTAATTTTGATCGTCACAGTCTTAGCTTTGGTGGGATGTATTTAAAAGAAGAATTAGAAGATAAGGGCAATCAATTAAGCATCGGTGGTTCTACACCTGTTTCTAGCTTAGATCGTTATAGCTGGGCACTATTTGCTGAAAATGCATGGAACATTGTGGATGATTTCACTTTGACAACCTCGTTACGCCTAGATGAAGACGAGAAGTTTGGTGATCATTGGAGTCCAAAGGTTTATGGCGTTTGGGGTTTAAATGATAACTGGGTGATCAAAGGTGGTGTATCTACAGGCTATAAAACACCAGCATTGCGTGCAACCGTTGCTGAATGGGGACAAGCAACAGGCGGTGGACAAAGTAAGGGAGTTATTGTCGGTAATCCTGATCTAAAACCAGAGAAAAGTGTGAACTATGAAGTGTCATTTAACTGGGATAATTTAGATAACTTAAATGCTGGGCTAACATTATTTAATAGTGAGTTTAAAGATAAGATCACTGAAGTTAGAACTTGTCAGGGTGAAAATGTTGGTGCGTTAGAGTGCGATTGGTTAGGTGAAAAATTTGACTTTGTCAGCTTACGTGAGAACGTTGATAAAGCGAGCATGCGTGGTGCGGAAGTAACGTTTGGTTGGCAGGCTCTGCCAAATGTAAATGTATCTGCAAATTATACCTTCACGGATACAGAGCAAAAAAGTGGTATCAATAAAGGAAAACCTTTAAATGAAATGCCAAAGCATATGTTCAATACAACTGCTGACTGGGAAATTAATGATCAATTCTCAAGCTGGGGACGTGTCAACTATCGCAGTAAAACATCTGATTATTTGAGTCGTACCGCAATGGCAAAAGGTAAACCTGCTTATACGATGGTTGATGTTGGATTGAACTATAAGCCAACACAAAACATCGCAGTTGCAGCAGGTGTTTATAATTTATTTGACAAAGAGATTGATAAAGATACCTATAACTATGTTTTAGATGGTCGTCGTTATAATATCGGTGTGACTTATAGCTTCTAAGTTGATTGCAAGAAAGGTAAGGTGAATTTGCCTTATCTTTCTTGTTTTAAAATACTCATCACTTGTTCAGAATAATAAAACTTTCCTAAATAAGAACGTGCTCGTTCTCTTAAATAACCTGTTTCAATCACTTGCTTTAAAACTGGTGCTAATAATTTGCTTAGCTCATTTTGAATTAAGTCTTCATCAATATTGAGATCACGTAACAGCAGATCAAAGCTTCGCTCTTGATTGCGTGCATACCATGCATAAACACCGTCATGGACTTGTTGTTTTAAATACGGTGTTTGATGAATATGCTCCCAAATTTCATGCCCCATACCCACGGTTTTGGGTAAATCCTGAACTTCTAAATAATTGCGTAAAACTGATAATGGCATGACTTTAATTTTATGCCAAAGATTTGCCTGAAAATGATAAAGTTTTTCATCATTAAAATGTTGATTTAAAACATTTTCACTCATTTGGCTAATCTTCAAAATATTCTTTTGCAAATAATGCCCGATAGTATCATTCAGGTTTGAGTCAGTGACTGTTTCTAAAACAGATTTCCCCATTTTCATAAAGTGACCTACACCAGGTACACGTTTAGAGATAACAGAGTTATCTAAATAGTCTTGAATTGAGTGTTGGATCAGTTGAGTGACTAATGCTGAGAACGCAGGATTATTGACAATCGTTTTAATGAGCCGTTGACGATGACCACTTTTACTCGCAACGTATTGCGCGATTGAATCAATGGTCAGTACAGGAATTACATCTTCGATTGTAGTTTGATCATTTAACGGATGAATTAAAGCAAATCGGATATGTTCAGCAATTTGTTCGACTAAAAAAGAACTCGCAGGCGTTGCTAAAATTTGTTTTTCGATCAGATCAATAATCTGTTCAAATGACCAAATATGCTGAAGTTGTTGTAAACGCAACCAATGATAGAACTGCTTAAACTCATGTTGAATGGTTTCAGATTGTGCAAATTCATGATCTAAAAAATCAAGTTGCGCATCAATCAGTTGTTCTATCATTGGATGTTTAGACATAAAAGCTCAGATAATGATTTAAATTATGGTGATGGGGCAGTTGCAGGTTTTTGAGCCTGAATCTTGCTTAAAAATGGTAAATATTGCTGAACCACCAATTGATCTGCTTCTAATATTGGCATGTGACCAACATTATCCAAAATCACTGGGGTCTGTGCATTTTTCAGCAGGGATTTTAACTCAGGTGCTACTTCAACATTAATAATTTTATCTTGTTTGCCCCATAAAATCAGTGTTGGGGCATCAATTGATTTCGCAAGTAAAGCAAAAGAGTCAGGTGTGAATAGCTTGTTGAGCGCAATAATTTGATCAACCATCTTTTGTGTTTCTTCAACTTGCCCAATCATCATTTTTTCCTGTGCTTGCGCAATTTCTTTTGGAATGAATGGTGGTGAGTACATCGCTTGTTGCATTAAGTAATTAAAATCACCTTTCTTGCTCACGATCATATTTTTCACTTGAGCTGGATCTTTTAGGTAAGGTGTAGTCGCTGACTTATAAACACCTGCGGCATCGATTAAAAACAGGCTTTTCGTTTCGAATGGATATTGACCAGCGTAGAGCATTGCAATTGAACCACCTAAAGAATGTCCTGCGATATGAGCTGGGCCTGTAAGATTTGCAGCTTCTATAAAACGACGTAATTTTTCAGTGACGTTTGGAACGGAATAATCAAATTCTTTAGGGACTTTTGTTTCACCACTGGCAGGCAGATCAGGAATGATCACATGATAATTTGCCGTTAAAGCATGTGCCACACGATTCCAGTTATCACGACTTCCAGCTAAGCCGTGAATTAAAATAACAATTGGCTTACCAGCTTGTCCGCCTTCGCTGTATGACCACGTAATATCGCCAACTTTTAAAGTTTTGGTTTGTAAGCCTGCCCAAGCACGTTCTTGTTGTAATAAATTTTGAAAACTCATTTCAATTTCAGCAGCTTGTGTGGCTTGAATTGCCATCGCCCCAAGGCTACAACTGAGTAAAAAAGCTGTAAATGTTTTACGAAATGGTATCGGTAATAGGGTATTCATCATCATTGTTCTATCCTTGATTTATTTTTTAAACCAATTGATTATTGTTTAAGTTTCCAGCTGAGTCATTTGCATAATCTACAAGGGTCTGGAAATTCTTGCCAATGAAATGAGTAAATTTCCACTATTTCCTTGATGAAAACGACAGCCTTTAACTTGAGAGTTTTTATTTTTGTCAGTGACTTTCGAACATGTCCACATTAAACTATTTTTTCATGTCAATCATAGATGGATTTAAGCATGCTCACCGCCCAAGAAACGCTAGAACGATTAAAAGCAGGTAATGCCCGTTTTGTGAAAGGGGAAGCAACCCAACAGAAACTACTCTCTCACCAAGAGCGCGCCGAAATGGCCAGTGAACAAAATCCTTTTGCAATTGTTTTAGGATGTTCAGATTCTCGAGTACCAGCTGAAATGGTATTTGACCAAGGGTTAGGGGATTTATTCGTTATTCGTGTTGCGGGCAATGTTGTTGCGCCATCGCAAGTCGGAAGTGTTGAGTTCGCAGCTGAGCGTTATGATTGCGCTGTTGTTGTTGTATTGGGTCATAGCCACTGTGGTGCGATTCAAGCAACGATTGATACCTTAAAAAATCCAGATCAACCACCATCGTCAAATCTCATGTCGATTGTGAATCGTGTGCGTCCTTCTGTAGAAATTTTAATGCAGACTGAATTAAAGGATGATTTGAAAAAATTGTCTGCACATGCTGTTCGTTCAAATGTATTTGCATCTGTGAATCAATTACGTCACGGTTCAGCAGTGCTTGAAAGCTTGATTGAAAAAGGGAAATTGATTGTAGTGGGTGCTGAGTATTCTTTAGAAACAGGTGAAGTGATTTTTTTTGATTTCTAACGACTCATAGATTTCGTCATAAAAGGTGCTTATAAAGCACCTTTTATGTATGGGTAGGCGAGATTGAGTAGAATCGGTTGAGCTTTCGCATTCGGATGGATTTGATCGTTTTGGATCAAACTTTTATTCCCTGCTACACCTTCAAGAAAAAATGGCAATAGCTTGATCTTATATTGCTGACTTACAACTTTATAATTATTTTCAAAGGCAGTGCTATACGCTGTTCCATAGTTTGGTGGTATCTTCATACCAAACAGTAAAACTTTGGCTTTTTGTTTCTGACTGAGTTGTACCAATTGTGCCAAGTTTTTTTGAATCATTTGCGGTGGCTGACCGCGTAAACCATCATTACCGCCAAGTTCGATCACAACAATTTCTGGTTTATAGGTTTGTAGTAGTTTTGGCAGTCTCGCCAGTGCACCACTTGTTGTTTCTCCACTGACACTTGCATTGACCACTTTATGTTGTTTCGGATACTGTTGGTTTAAGCGTTGTTGGAGTAAATGAGCCCAACCTTGTTTTGCATCAATACCATAACCTGCACTCAGGCTATCACCCAAAATTAAAATAGTCTTTGCAGAAACCAGTGTTGGTACTAAACATAAAGTGATTGTTCCAAGCGTTTTTGATACCGACAAGATAACTTTAGATATTTGCATAGCACTTCAAATTTGTCCTAAAGGATACGTGACATCATGCCACAAGCGATTATTTCTGCCCAAAAAGTTACACAAAATATTCAAATTAATCAGCAAAATCTCACCATCTTAAAAGAGATTGATTTAGAGGTTTATGCAGGTGAGCAAATTGCCATTACAGGACGTTCAGGTTCAGGTAAATCGACTTTACTCGGTATTTTAGCAACACTAGATCGTCCGAGTGACGGTGAATTATGGGTGTGTGGAAAGGCTGTGCATTCGTTGACTGAAGAGCAACGAGCGCAGGTTCGCTTGGAGAATATTGGTTTTGTTTTCCAATCATTTCA
>NZ_DJLC01000207.1:0-11971 GCF_002434875.1 Acinetobacter sp. UBA6526
AAAAGTGTCAACACACCCTAGTTATTATTTCTTTGGAAATACTTTGTTTGGCATCATTAATGCAATTGGTGCAACGGGTTATATCGCTGAAGATGAGCTGCTTGAGCATCTTAAAGGTTTCTTACAAGATTTATTGCAACAGTATCCTGAAAGTACGTTATTGCAAGGTTTATTGTTTAATGAGACGTTGCCTTATAAGGGAAATTTACTAACGCGTTTACATGAACTTGATGAACTGATCGCACCTGTTGAGCATCAGTCTGTTTATGTGCAGCTGCAAAATCCACTGTTCGTAGAGCAGAAGGATGTGAGCTATGCTTGATTTTATTGGAATCGGGTTGGGGCCTTTCAATCTGAGTCTTGCTAGTCTTTTGCAAGGGAAAAGTGAGCTTAAATATCAATTCTTTGAACAAAAAGATGGCTTTGACTGGCATGCGAGTATGCAATTGCCCAATGCTTTACTGCAAGTCCCATTTATGGCGGATTTAGTAAGTTTGGTCGAGCCAACAAGTCCCTATAGTTTTCTCAATTATTTAAAGCATCACCAGCGATTATATAAATTTTATTTCCGTGAAAATTTATATATTCCACGCCAAGAATATAACCATTATTGTCAATGGGTTGTAAAACAACTGGATAATGTCCAATTTAATAGTCGCGTTCTTGAAGTCCAACCCGTAAAAGGTGGTTTTGAGGTTGAGGTTTTATTCAACGGCGAAATACAGCGCTATCGTGCGCGTCAATTGGTTTTAGGAATAGGGACTGTTCCGCATTTACCTGAAAGTTTGCAGCATATTTATTCACAAACAACGCAATGTTTACATTCAGCTGAATATTTGAAAAGTTGTCCTGAAAAACTAAAAGGTGATGTGGTGTTGATTGGCTCAGGGCAGTCTGCGGCAGAAATTTTTATCGACTTATTTGATCGTCAATATGCACAAGGACAGGTGAAAGCCAACTTCTATTTACATTGGTTAACTCGATCAGCGGGTTTTTTCCCAATGGAAAATACACCGTTAGGGCTTGAGCATTTTAGCCCTGATTATATGCACTATTTCTATCATTTACCTACCGCACTGAAAGCTGAGTTACCTGTTCAACAGGCAAATTTATATAAAGGGATTAGTAGCAAAACGATTCGTGACATTTATGAGCGACTTTATCATCGTAGTATTGGTGGTCAAAATACAGATGTGACTTTGGCAGGGCATCATCAGCTACAGCATGCAGAAGTGCTAGAAAATCAAAAACTACGTTTGCGTTTTGAACAGCATCAGCAAAATGAGAAGTATTTGGTTGATGCAGATTGTGTGATTGCGGCTACAGGCTATCGCTATCCAAAGCCTGCATTTTTACAAAATTTACAGTCTTTAATTTCGCTTGATCAGACAAATCGTTGGCATGTCAGCTCAGATTTTGAAGTGAATTATCAAGGTGATGGGCGGATCTTCTTACAGAATATGGAAGTGTTTCATCATGGTGTTGGAACACCTGACCTCGGTCTAGGTGCATATCGAGCAGCGACAATTGCCAATCAACTTTTGGGTAGGGAGTTATTTAAACTCGATAAGGCTCAGTCTTACCAACAGTTTGGTGTTGCTGCATCTGTAAAACTAGATCAACCAGTGCGGAATCATGCACAGTTAGCTGACTCAACGCTGTCACGTGTTTCTCAGAAATCAGATCAGCGTCGACATATTTCGCCAACGTTTTACTCACAGTTAAAACTATCAGAGCATATTGACTAGGTTGTACAGAGGAAAAGTGTATGGAGCAATCTTCTGTACCAACCGCTCAATCTGTTCAAGTCGGGTTGCAGCGTTATGTCTTACTTACTGTGATGCTTGGAACAGGTACAGTAAGTTTAAATAATAGTAGTTTTAACCCAGCAATTCCTCAATTGATGCAATATTTTCAAATTGGAGAGATTTGGGCGAGTTGGGTCGTTGTTGCTTTTTTATTGGCAATGAGCATCAGTTTGCCGCTCGCAGGTTATTTCAGTCAACGTTTTGGTAAACGACAGACTTATTTAACTGCATTGTTGTGCTTTGCTTTGGCATCGACAATTGGTGGATTATTTAATCAATTTGAGTCTGTTCTTATCGCGAGAGCCTTGCAGGGTTTTTGCAGCGGTCTCATGATTCCTTTGTCGCTGGGCTTGATCTTTTCGGTTACACCTACTGAACAACGAGGCAGTACTACAGGATTATGGGGTTCGATGATCATGCTGACTTTGGCAATCGGGCCGATGTTGGGTGCGTTAGTTTTGGTCTGGCTCGATTGGCAGGCTTTATTCTTTATCAACTTGCCGATTGCCTGTATCGCTCTAGTGTTGGGTTATCTTTATCTACCTAAAGAACAAGGGGACATGAATCAGTCCTTTGATTGGCTTGGATTCATCTATCTAAGTACAAGCATTATTTTGCTGTTAGTTACTTTAAGTCAGATTCATCAATTTGCAGATTTAGTCCAACCGATCTATTGGTTGTTGCTTGGCATTTGTGTCCTAACATTCCGGCAGTTTGTTAGAAGGCAAAAAGTTCAAACTCGTCCATTGATTGAACCAGCATTGTTCGATGTAAAAGGCTTTCGATTTAGTCTGATGATTTGTGTGGCACAAACGGTTGGTTTATTCATCGGTATGTTGCTTGTACCGTTATGGATTCAACAGAGTTTAAAGCTGAGTCCGCTCTGGACGGGTTTTGCCCTTATGAGTAGCGCACTTGTGACTGGTCTATGTAGTCAGCCTGCGGGAAAATATCTCGATAAATACGGCGCGTCAAAAATCATAAGCTTTGGTCTCATCATCACCGCATTGTCTTTTGCATTGCTTGCATGGGCACCCGTACAAAATGTCTGGTTCATTATCTGTTGCATGATGTTGCATGGTTTGGGAATGGGACTGTCTTATATGCCTTCAACCACAGCAGGTTTAAATAGTTTACGTCAGCAACAGCATCATTTGGTCACTCAGGCTGCTGCGTTAAATAATCTGTTCCGTCGACTTTTTGCCGTAGTTGCCGTGGTACTTGCTGCTTTATATCTGCAATTACGCCAAGACATTTTTCAAACAAGTTCAAATACAGCGCTGGACACATTTAAAGGCATTCAAGAAATTTTTGTTTTTTGTACTGTGCTTATCTTGTGCGCTTTGCCTTATGCATGGCGTTTCCCAGACCAACACAAAATGAATTAAATATTTAGGAAGATCAACATGGGACAATTACATCCAGTTTTATCAAATACGCATCTGATTCAAAATACCTTTCAAGCATGGCAACAACCACAATCTGAACAGTCGAAAGCGGTTGAACAGCGTGTAATAAAACAATTATTACAAGCGCTTATTTTCGAAGAAATCATTGCGGCTGATCATGATGGTGAAAAATTTATAGTTCAGGTGCAGGATCGCCAACAGCAAACGGTGCAGTATAAAGCGTCTGGTCAGCGTCAATATAGTTATAACTTAGTTCGATTGGCGCGTGATCAAGATGTTCTCCGCCAAGATGCGCAAGGTAAGCAGCAACCAGCTCGTCTGAATCAAGTCATAGATGAAATTCTGCGTTCAATTACAGACGCCGCGAAAGTTGAAGATTTCATTTTTGAATTAAAACGTACATATATTCACGATTTACAGTCACAAGTGTGTTTTGAAAACTATGCCTTGCCTGCAATTCAATATCCTTACGATATTCTCGAATCTTATTTAATGGATGGTCATCCATATCATCCTTGTTATAAGTCACGAGTTGGTTTCAGTTTGCAAGATAATATCCATTATGGCGTTGAATTTGCACAGCCGATGGCGCTCGTTTGGTTAGCTATACATAAAGATATTGTTGCTGAAAACCATTCCAATAGTATTGATACAAAAGAATTTTTTAAGGCACAGCTAAATTCACAAGACTTAGTCCAATTTCAGCAAAAACTTAAAAATCAAATTAAAGAAAGCGCTGATTATGTGTGGATTCCAGTTCATCCTTGGCAATGGGAAAATCATCTTATCTCAATTTTTGCCGAAGAAATTGCTGATCAAAAAATTATGTATTTAGGTCACAGTCATGATCGTTATTTGGCGCAGCAGTCTTTACGAACTGTGACAAATCTTCAGCATCCAGAAAAACCGTATATTAAACTTTCGATGAGTTTAACCAATACATCGAGTTCACGAATACTGGCAAAACATACAGTGATGAATGGACCAATCATTACTGACTGGTTGCAAGCTTTGATTGATCAAAGTGAAACTGCGAAAAAATTAGATTTTGCGGTATTGCGTGAAGTTTATGGTTTGAGTGTGGATTTCACTCGTTTGCCTGCTTCACATGCAAAACAAGCCTATGGAACGATTGGCTGTTTATGGCGGGAAAGTGTGCATCAATACTTACGTGAAGGCGAAGATGCGATTCCACTGAATGGGGTGAGTCATATTCAAAAAGATGGGCAAGCCTTAATTACACCATGGATACAGCAATACGGCATGGAAAAATGGACACGTCAATTATTGAAAGTAGTGATTACGCCGCTGATTCACTTACTATTTGCTGAAGGTATTGCGACGGAGTCGCATGGGCAAAATATTATTTTGGTACATGAGAAAGGGTGGCCAACCCGAGTGTTGCTAAAAGATTTTCATGATGGTGTACGTTATAGCCCAGCACACTTGGCACATCCAGAATTAGCGCCTGAACTCGATCAGTTACCGCCTGAACATGCCAAAACCAATAGTATGTCTTTTATTTTGACTGACGACTTGGATGGGATTCGTGATTTTAGTTGTGCATGTCTGTTCTTTGTGGCGCTGACAGACATTGCAATTTTTCTAAATCAAACTTATGCGGTGGCAGAACAAGATTTTTGGCAATGGGCAGCGGATGTAATTCAGGAGTATCAGCAACAACATCCTGAACATACTGAGCGTTATCAAATCTTTGATGTATTTGCCGACAAGTTACGTATTGAATCATTAACCAAAAGACGTTTATTTGGTGATGGTCGTATTCAAATTAAGTTTGTTGATAACCCATTGGCACCTTTTAAAGCTCAGGTGAAGTGAGGTTATTTATGAATGCGCTGCAACCTGTCTATCAATTGACAGACAGAACGATTTTACAAGATTTTGTGAATGCCTTATTGGTCGAGGAGTTGATTCCTGAGCAATATGTTGTTGATTTTGCAACGGCACAAGCAAAGCTGAGTGGATTCGATATTGATCTAGAACAATATTTTAATGAACGAATTGAGCAGCAATACGTTGTATTGTTACTTGAGCAGCAATCAAAGCGATGTGTCTTTTTTCCTGTAAATCAAGGTATTGCTCAACCTTGGTGTTTTTTTGCTGAGTCTGAAATTCTCTTAATAGATCAGACGAATGATCAGGGCCAACTTCAGTCGATTGAATTATTGGAACTATTCCAATATTTGCAAGATATGGAGGTATTTCAACACTGTCAGACGAATAAAATTCAAAATTTTGCAGATCAAATCCAGAAGTGTTTGCAGCAATATCGTTTGCTGCAACAACACAAAGTGAATACACACGAGTTGATGCATCAAAGTTCCGCACAGATATTTCGTATTTTAGAGCAATATGCGGGTTATCGGGATCGTCCTTATCATCCTTTATCCAAGTTGAAGGAAGGGTTGAGTCAACAGGAATACCTGCAATATTGTCCTGAATTTGCGCAGGAACTCAGTATCCACTGGGTTGCGGTACATAAAGACAAAATGATATTTGGTGAGGGTGTTGACGATATTTTTACGCAACAGCCTAGCCAAATTTTCATTAATCGTGCCGAACGACATCAACTGAAACAGGAAATGTTCCAGCGCGGATTGAGTGAATCACATATCGCCATGCCTGTGCATCCGTGGCAATTCCAGCATTTATTTGAACAATTCTTTGCTGAGGATGTCGCTTTAGGTATCTGTCAACCATTGAATTTTATTTCAAACGGAATGTACGCCAGTGCTTCAATGCGAAGTTTATTGTCTGAGTATATTCCACAAGAAAGTCTGAAATTGCCGATAGGGATTAAAGCACTTGGTTCATTACGCTTTCTTCCGATCGTAAAAATGATTAATGGAGAGAAAAACCAGAAACTATTGTTACAAGCACAGCAAAAAGATCCTGTGCTACAACAAAAATTATGGTTATGTGAAGAAACCCAATGGTGGTCATATTTACCAGAAAAGCAGCAAGATCGAAGTGCTGATAATGAATGGTTATTTGTAGAGAAACCGACACATTTAGCCGCTCAACGTCGTCATATTCCACCTGAATTATTGCAGCAGCCGTATCAACTGATTCCAATGGCAAGTCTGGGACACAAGATTTCAGGTCAGCCCGCTGTGTTTGATTATATTTTGCAGCGACAAGGGCTAACGAATGGAACGGTCGAGGTGTTGGATCAATTCGCCCAATTATGTACATGCTTTTTTGAAGTGAATTTACGTCTGTTCCGTTTGGGGTTGATGGGAGAAATTCATGGACAAAATTTATGTCTGGTGCTTAAAGATGGTCAATTTGATGGCTTGATGTTTAGAGATCATGACTCATTGCGTATTTACTTACCGTGGGTATTACAAAATGGTTTGGATGATCCAGATTATTTAAGTCCACATGATTTTAGAAATACGCTCTATCATGATTCAGTCGAAGAATTATTGTTCTACATTCAGACTTTAGGCATTCAAGTCAACCTTGGCTGTATTGTCGAGACTTTGGCGAAACATTATCAGATTGAAGTGCGTGAATTTTGGAAGGTGTTGGCTGTTGAGTTGCAGCAGATATTGGAACAATTAGATTTTCAGCCTGAAATTCGAAAGCAGTTACAACGTTTATTGTTTGAGTCACCACATTGGCCTTATAAACAATTGCTTCGACCGTTGCTTGAACAAGAGACTCGAATAGGCAGTATGCCTTCAGGTATTGGAAAAACGAGCAATCCACTTTGGCAAGTTTTCAATCAGTCATAGTAGCCATGCATGAATAGTTACTGTGCTGATCAAGCAAGATTAACCACGCCAGTTTCAGCGTTGAGCAAACATCTGAAACTGGAGGTGTGTTACTTAGACACAAAGGCGATCACTTTAGCAGATTTACTTGATGATTCGATTTGTGAGAAGACCCTGCAAGACTTTGCAAAACGTATTCATGCTAAAAACCTAAGCTGTGCCAGCTCTTTATTTGTCAAATATTGGTCTACTGTTTGGATATTACCTTTTCTTTATTGCCATGCGGCATCTTTAACTTTTGTGAAATGGCAGAGTTCAATCTTAGCTGTCAACTTACCCTGTGAATGGTACTGGGATCGGACATTGCAGTTGACAAACTCTGAGGCTTTATCTCTTGAAGTGATGTCTTTGCAGGATGTTGGTGCGATTTTTGATCAGCTCAATTGTTTGTTCCAACAGATCACTAAGGTTGGAAGAGTGTCTTATGCCTTGCTTTGGGAAAATGCTGCGGTTCGTGTGGTGCAGTTCTATCACTCATGGGCACAGCAAAACATAAGTCCTGAGATGCAAGAAAAATTACAGCAACAACAACAGCTCATCAAAATGCGTTCAGCTCAAAGTTTTCATTTAGCTGAAAATCCTTTTGTTCGTCTTTGGAGTCACTGGCATCCAGAGCTTGCAACCTATATGAGAAAAAAGTGCTGTTTGTATTTTCAGTTAGAGGAAGCTGGTCAAACTTTATGTCGCAACTGTCCATCACAGCTAAAACAGATCAAATGAGAACATTTTATGAACCAGAACATAAACCTAGAAGCGCTTATAGCGGCGTATAAAAATATCGCGACCTCAACCATTGGGCATGTATTGGATACAGGGCATATTCCACATGTTTTTCCAATGTCTCCTGAACAAAGTCTAGTCGGTGTGATTAGAACAGCACGGCTTGAGTCAAAAAATGCAAGCAAATTAAGAGATGTCTTAATGAGCTGTCAGTCGAAAGAAGTCCTCATCATTGATGCACGATATGATTTACAACGTGCATGTTGGGGGGAGCAGAGGAGTGTCGCAGCGATTCATTGTGATTTAGCTGGCGTAGTCGTGCTTGGTGCTATTACTGATCGGCAAGCGTTATTAAAATTAAAGCTTCCCATTTTTGCACATGCTGTCAGTTGCTTAACCACGCGTAATGAAGGTGAGAGCTTGGTTGAAATGGACACAGAAATTTATATTAATCAGTTCACGGTGCATTCTGGTGATCTATTAGTGGCTGATGCAGATGGCGTTTTTGTCTTGGCGATTGAGACAGCACAGCAATATTTGGAGCAGTTTCAACATCTCGAAACTGAGGAAAAAATCAAAAAAGACAATTTTTTTCGTCTGAATGAAATTAATGAATACTATTTTTAATAAAAATCATTCTCATTAATATTTAAATTTAGTATGATGAGTCGCCTTTTGGATATTTTTTGAGTGATATTAGGGCTCTGGAGAAATGAGAAAATGAAAGTGAAGAATGAGTTTGGGGCGAAAAAAGTACTGTTTAAAATGACACCATGTTGTCTTGCTGTCATGGCAATGTTTGCTCAGCATGTCTATGCAGATACAAGTTCAAATGAAGTTGCTACTGAAGAATCTAAGGAAAAACCTGTTGCACAATTAGAGAAAATCGTTGTTACAGCTACGCGTACGCCAAAAAATATTGCAGAAATTGCGGGGACTGTTCAAACCATTGACCATAATCAAATTGCGCAGCAAGCAACGGCAGGGCGTAAAGTTGCTGATGTATTAGCGCAACTTGTTCCATCACTCGCACCAAGTAGTGGAACTACGAGTAACTATGGTCAGACGATGCGTGGCCGTAATGTATTGGTCATGATTGATGGTGTATCTCAAACAGGTTCGCGTGATGTATCACGACAACTCAATAGTATTAGCCCGAGTATGATTGAACGTATTGAGATCATTTCAGGCGCTACAAGTATTTATGGTTCTGGTGCTACAGGTGGCATCATCAATATCATTACCAAGCGTGCTGATACATCAAAACCATTGAGCTTTGAAACCAAAGTTGGAATCACTTCATCTGATACATTCCGTGGCGATGGTTTAGCTTATGAAGTTGGACAAACCGTTTCATTCGATAAAGACAATATCAATGGTTTCTTAGGTGCGAACTTTACCAGTCGAGGTTCTCAATTCGATGGTAAGGGAGAGCGTATCGCAACCGATCCATACCAGACCAGCCGTGAAGATACCGACACAATCGATGTAAATGGTCGCTTGAATATTGATTTAACCGATACACAGTCTTTGAACTTTGGTGCGCAATATTATAAAGACAAGCAAGACACAGAATATGGACGTGATTATACGGGCGATGTCGTAAACAATCCTTCATATAAAGCAGTCAAAGGGTTGAAACTAGATAATCAACCATTCACTGAGCGTTATGCAGTAAATACGCAATATCAAAATCAAGAGTTTTTAGGGCAAACCTTAAATCTTGAGGCATATTACCGTAAAGAAAATGCACGTTTTTTCCCTGTTTATGCACTGACTCAATTTGCAAGCCAATCACAATCTGAGATTGAAGTTGCTGGGCTTCGCTCAACACTTCAAAAAGAACTAAGCGTTGCTGATCGTGCCTTAAAACTAACGTATGGTTTAGATTACGATCATGAAAAAGATCATCAATACTATGACTTACTGAATGCATTGGATAATGGTCTAACTTATACAAGTACAGGCAAAAGTTATGGTGCTGGACCTGATACAACGATTCAAAATATCGGTGCTTTTTTACAAGCTGATTATGAACTGACGGATCGTTTAAATATCCAAGCGGGTACGCGTTATCAATATATCAAAGCAGATACAGATGCTTATATTCCATCAAGACAAGCTCAACGAGCAGCTCAAGGGCAAAGTGCTGATTTGACCGTCATTCCAAGTGACTCAACCAATTCAGACAAGTTTCTATTCAATTTGGGCGCTGTATACAAATTAACGGATGATCAGCAAGTCTTTGCGAACTTCTCACAAGGTTTCAGTTATCCAGATGTTCAACGTATGCTACGTGATGTTGCGATTTATACGCTTTCAACAGCGAATATTGAACCGATCACAGTGAATAGCTATGAATTGGGTTGGCGTTTAAACCAAGATGATGGTTTAAATCTTGGTGTAACAGGCTTCTATAATACGTCCGATAAGGTTGTACAGTTTAATGCTAACCGTTCTGCTAGTGTGGCTGATGCAGATCAACGTGTATATGGTGCAGAGCTCACAGCAAGTTATCCATTCATGGAAAACTTTAAAGTCGGCGGAACACTTGGTTATACCCGCGGACAATACGAGGATGCTGCTGGGAAATGGCGTGAACTCAATGCTTACCAAGTTTCTCCGACCAAAGGAACGGTATTTGGTGAATGGAATAATGATGAGGGTTATGGCGTTCGCGTACAAATGTTAGCGGTTAAAGGTACGGATAAAGCAGCCAAAGATGATCTCGTTGCTGTAACTGACGATAATATCCTTCCAAACTCAGCGGCAAAAATTACAGGTTATACCACCATGGATGTGCTAACACATTTCCCTGTAGGAAAAGGGCGCTTAGACTTTGGTGTCTATAATGTGTGGAACAAAGATTATCGTACTGTATATAGCCAACAATCGGCTGTCTCATTTGCTAAGTTATCAAGTTTACCTGCTGAAGGTCGTACCTATGGACTAAGCTATACAATTAATTACTAATAAAATTTGAGAAAGAAATATTGATTGGATAATGAGTATTTCTTTCTCTGTAAGCTTTTTTTGAGTGCAAGGTAATTAAGATGAGCCGAATTGAAAAACAAGAAAAATTTAATCTGACTTATCGCAGAGTATTTTTCATCTGTCTTGCAGCTTATTGTTATAGCTCTTGGCTAAGTTTGGTTTTGGCAAATTGGTTACCGTTTGCGACAGCAGAAAACGTCTATTTGGCCGTATTTTTAAGTTTTATTTTCTTCATTTTCTATGTGGTATTAGCCACTGCGGTGATATCTAAACTTTGGTTTTGGAGTATGAATAGTTTAGGAGTATTACTTCTTGCAGGTTATTGGTTATTAAACAGATGGGGAATGACCTAATGAATTTTCGTCAAATACAAGCCATTGTGCATAGCTGGTTTGGCATTGTTGTTTTATGGGGTATCTTCTTTATATTTTTTACAGGTTCCGTCGCTTATTTTCGTACAGAGTTGAATGTCTGGGCGCAACCTGAAGCAATGAGTCGTATTCAACATATTCCATCTACTCAACAGTCCGCTCAAATTGCTTTTAATTATCTTAACCAAAATGCTGAAGATGCGAAACGTTGGCGAGTCACTGTTGCAAACGAGCGAATGCCTGTCAATTTACTACAATGGCAAGATGAAAATGGACGGTATCAACAATTACAGAATCCACTCACTGGCGAGTTACTGAATCCAGTACATGATACTTTGGGTGGTGATTTATTCTTTAAATTGCATTACACCTTGTATCCGCTACCCAGCAAAATTGGTAGTTTTATTGTCGCTATTATTTCAATTATTTTTTTAATTAGCCTGATTTCAGGGATTATTACTCATAAGAAAATCATCAAGGAGTTCTTTGTTTTCCGATCTTATAAAGGACAACGATCTTTACTCGACCTACACCATATAACGGGCATTGTGACGTTTCCTTTTTATTTGATTATGGGGTTTACAGGCTTATTGATTCTATTTTATCTAGTATTGCCGTGGGGACTGTCGCAGCATTATGGGAAAGCAGGGATTCCTCAATTTTATAATGAAATGCAGTATATAGAGATGGCGAAACCCTCTACATCATCGTCATCTACAACAATGCAGCCGTTTAAAAAATTTATTGAGCAATTACCAGCTCAGACACAAACAGGGGCATTTTTAGATAAATTTGAAGTAAGAAAACCCAATAAAGCAGATGCGGTGATTAGTTTTGAATATAACTATAAAAATATTATTACCTTAAAT
>NZ_DJLC01000207.1:12290-13100 GCF_002434875.1 Acinetobacter sp. UBA6526
TATAAAAATATTATTACCTTAAATACACCTCAATATATTTTTGCGGCAAATACGGCTGAGTTACTTGAGCAGCCAAGAAACTTAAGTGCTGTGGCTCAGTTGGCTTCATCGACGTATGGCATTCATCTTGGTTATTTTGCATCGATGTGGATGCGTTTTATTTTGTCGTGCATGGGTATTATTGGCTGTGTAATGTTGATAGCAGGAGCATTGCTATGGCAAAAGAAGCGAATCAAAGCCCAAAATCATTTTAGTTATAAATTAGTACAACAACTGAATTTCTTTACCTTTTTAGGGCTTCCTTTGGCCTCCGCAGCCTATTTATTCGCTGGGCGAATATTGCCTGCAACGTTTGAAAGCAGAAGCAGCTATGAAGTGGCTACTTTTTTTATGATTTGGATTTTGAGCCTGTTATTCAGCTTAACTTTAAGTGTTCGCAAAGCGATTTTATCTTTGTTGATCATTACGGCATTGGTCTTGCTCATGATTCCAATCAGTAGTTTTATTACAGTGCCTGAAGCATCTTTATTAAATAGCATAGTTCATGGTCAGTGGTGGTTGGCAGGTGTTGATCTTGCTTTTCTATTGCTTGCTTTGGCTTATATCGCAGCAATCCTGTTCTATCTCAAAAAGTTTAAAGTATCTGGAGAGATAAAATGAGTTTTGCAGCATTGTTTTGGTCCTTAGCTGCCGTGATGCAGGGCTGTATGTTGAGTCAGTTTGGTCAGAAGCATCTGAAATACGATGGGTTAAATCAAAATCTTAAAAGAGTTTTGCCTTGGCTAACAGTTTTATTCCTGATGATTTCAT
>NZ_DJLC01000077.1:0-16551 GCF_002434875.1 Acinetobacter sp. UBA6526
AAATCGGAATTGGAACTTTCCCTTATGTATCAAATAATGAAAATAACTTAAGGGGATATATGCGTATTCCCGCAGCAGAATGGGGTGATATCGGCTCTGCACAACGTACTAAAGTTCTTAATCTTATTAAAAGTTCTGATTTTAAAGGAACTGGTGGGACACCGACCTCTGCTGCCTATGCAGAAGCAGTAGCCTATTTATTGGGTACTACTACGGGTAGTGGTACTTATAGTGGTATAGGTAAGAGCCATCCAGATACAGTAGTTGGTTCAAAATATAAAACGCCCTTGAGTTCTGCCACGGCTGAGTGTAGTGGTCAAGGGATTTATTTTTTAACTGATGGACAACCTCAAGTACCTTACTATACGAATACTTTAGAACTTATGAGAAACGCATTAAACTCTTCAAGTTTTAGCTTTTCTAATGGATTAACAGGAGGGGAATATGGCGATGCTTATAATATTGGTAGTTCATGGAGTCCTTATTGGGTTAAATCAGATTGGCAAGCGATTGGATCTTTTGCAAAATCTATAAATAATTTAAGTGTTGTGCGTTCGGCATCAGGTATTTCTAAACTATCTCAGCCTGTGCTCACCGCTGTTGTGGGCTTTGGTTCAGGTATTACTGGTGACGATGCTGACAATGCTCAAGCTTGGGGGGGAAGCAGCTACGGTAAAGGGGGGTATATTGCGGCATCTGAATCTCAACAAGTAGTCGATAGCCTAAATGAATTTATTGGGAATGTCAGGGGCACAATTGGCGGTATTAGTACAGGTTCTTCCACTATTCCGACGGATGCTTTAAACCCAGAATCACTTCAGGCATTTTCATATTTCCCTCAATTTGAACCTAAAGTCGCTGATGGAGATGATCAACAACTTTGGTTTGGTAATTTAAAGAGATACTATGTGGTTAATAATGGTGTTTATGCTTCAAAAGCGGGCACTGAAAGCTCCTTGGTGGTGAAAAAAAGTGTTTTACAGGATTTAAAAGATATGTGGGGCGATAACATCAATTACCCTACTAATACACCGACCTTTGCGAAATGGGGAGCATTATCTAAACTTCCTTTGGGTACACAACAAGACGGTAATTCATATACAGGACGTAAACTCTTAACCGATTATGAATTTAATGAAGCTGCTTCTGGTACAGAAAAAGTTTCTCAAAATTTACAGCTGGTAAGAATTACCCATCAATACACCACAGATGAAAAAACCAAAACAGACAACCCAGAACGCATTAAAGGTTTAATGGGCTTGTTAGGCTATAACATCGCTTCAGCAAGTGAAAACTTGGAAGGCGCACCAGCAAACTTAAGACAAATGGGCAGTATTTTACACTCATTGCCTGTGTTACTTACCCAAAGTGGTAAAGCCGTTGCTGTGAAAGATGCAACATCAGGTAATGTCTATGTCGATACTACAGACCGTAAAGACTATGTGCTATTTGGGACAACACAAGGTTTACTGCACGTTGTAGACGCCAAAACCGGGGTAGAAAAATTTAGCTTTTTACCTAAAGAAATGGCTGAAAAACAATATGAATTGTTTAAGTCAGGGGCTGGTGCTTGGGATAATGGTAAAAATGCTCTTTATTATGGGGTAGATGGTGAATGGGCAGCCCATACCGTTTATGTGAGTAAAGATGATGGGACCTTAACTGTAGATGGTGCCGTGCGTAATGTGGCTGGTGGTCTTGAAAGTGAAAAAGAGAACCTACAGGGTAAACAGTGGGTTTATGGTGGTCTGCGAATGGGAGGACGTAGTTATTACGCTTTAGATTTAACCGGATTAGATGATTCATCCAGCAGCAGTCCTAAAATTAAATTCCATATTGACCCAGCGTCAAGCTCGGTGAAAAGCTTAGGTTATGATGAAGACGGTAACCCAATTGTCATTTCGAAAGAATACGCAGCCTTAGCAAAAATGGGGCAAAGTTGGTCTAAGCCAAAACTTGATTACGTGAACTGGAATGGAGAGCGTAAATTAGTGATGTTTGTGGGCGGTGGTTATGATGCTGGCGGTGATGATGGTGATGGCTTATATGATGCGAATGGTGTAAGAACAGGCTATGCAGGTTATGAGCACTATAATTATAAACAAGACAATGAAATCGGTGCGGGTGTGTATATGTTTGATGCCGATAATGGCGAGTTATTGTGGTATGCCAGTAAAACAGAAGCGGATGGTAGTGTAGAGCATACACAACATGACGCTTTGAAATATAGTGTCGTGAGTGAAATTAAAACCATTGACCGTAATAATGATGGTGTTGTCGATCATGTTTACTTTGGTGATTTGGCAGGACAAGCGTTTCGGGTTGACCTAAATGAACCCCAAAGTGATGGTTCTTTTGTGTTTAATCCTCAGATTACCCGTATTTTAAATTTACATATAGATGATAAAGGTACCAGTCCTCGCTTTTACTACCCGCCAGTCTTTACTGCTCACCATAGCGCAGGGAGAACTGAAGGGGGGAATATTGTCGTGGCATCCTTCCTATCAGGCAATAAAAGCTCTCCTTTATTAGCAACTGACGAATCACCAGTAGCGACAGGACAAAAAAATTCTGATGGCTTAGAGTTTGATGGTGTTTATGCTTTGTATGAATATGATATTCATCCAACAGGTATATACTATCCAACTTCATCACGCGCAGATAAAACTATTGCAGCAGAGGGTTCGACAGTGAGCTTAGATTCATTGATGCCTTTATCTGTATTAGTGAATAATAAAAATGCAACGTCAACTCGTGGTGCGGCCATTAGCCCGACCAGTGGTTGGGGGGGGTGGTATTATAAATTTGAGCATAAATTTAATAGTACTACTAGCGCGCCTAAAACAGAAGGTACGAGTGTAATTAAGGGTTTGACACCACTCATTGCAATGGAAGGAAATCTTTATGTGACTATGTTTGATGCAGCTGAAGCTGGTACAACCTCAACATGTGGTGCAGGTGTTAAAGGGCAAAGTTTTACCCAGCGTATTTGTTTACCTACAGGTGTTTGTCCTGAAATGGCGAACTATAAATACAATTTGGGTTCAGGTATTGTGAGCTTAAATGTTGGACCAATGTCTGAACCAACAAGTGGTAAGGGTATTGTTATTCCAGACCCTAATTCAACGAATGTAACCTGCGTAGGGGATGATTGTCTTGCACCTGGTAAGCGCTTTATACCTGCAGGTGGACCATTGAATTTTATTCCACATCGTTGGTATGAACGATATTCGACTAAGGAGTGAAAAGAATGAAACCAGTTTTTTCACTGAATAAGTCACATTTAGGTTTTACTTTAATTGAGTTGATGGTGGTAGTGGTGATTGTGGCGTTACTCGCTGCAATCGCCTTGCCGAGTTATCAGCTTTATATTCAACGTTCACATTTGGCTCAAGCACAACAGGAAATGCAAAAGCTTGCTGAGCAATTGGAGCGGCATAAAGCTAAAAACTTTAGTTATAAAGGTTTTGAAGCAAGTTATTTATACAGAGATAAAGATGGTGTTTTGAGTTCAAACTTTGATACGGCTAAACAGCAAATTTCACTCCCTATTCATTCGACTAATCCCAGTTATAGATTAAGCATTATTGGTTTTTATACGGTCAGCGAGTTTGACGAGGATGACGAGGGGAATGTAACCAGTACCATCAAGGATCCTGAAATTAAAACGGATTTATTAAATAAAAAGATAGATTTTAATAAATCAACACAGGCTGACATGTTTGCAATAGGAAGTAGTTGGGCAATAAAAGCAGAAAGTTTAGATCAAAAGAACTATGGTCTTTTATTAAATAGCTTGGGTACTAAGTGTATGAATAAAAAAGATTACACGAAAGTAAGTTATACCTCGTGTGGTAATGAGGAAGAAGGAGCTGAATCATGGTAAAACAAGGGTTTACGCTTATTGAATTGATGATTGTTGTTGCAATTATTGCAATATTGGCAGCCATCGCTTATCCCTCTTATCAACAATATAAAATCAAGGTAAACCGAGCAGAAGCCCAATCAGAAATGATGTTTATTGCAGAAAGAATGAATGCATATAAAGGGATGAATGGTTCTTTTTCGGGAGCAACTATGGCCCAGTTATATGGAGCAACTGTTACGCCTAAACACGGTGTAGCATTATATGATTTAAGTTTTGACGCGGCTTTGACGAATGCAACAAGTTGGACTTTAATTGCAAAGCCAATCACAGGAACCTTGCAGGCAGGTGATGGGTGGATGTGTTTGAACAATAAATCTGAAAAATACTGGGCGAAAGGAGCAGTAAGTTGTGCATTGTCGCCAAATTCCAACTGGGACGGTAAATAAATTCAAATCTGCGGATAAATACGTTTTGATCTTTCATTCAGGGCAAATTTCACGTAAAATACCGCCCTCTATGAAAGGGGTTTGAAGTGTTGCCGATGGTCGGCGCAGGGATAATCCGTAAAAATTATAAGGTTGTTCTCATGGTTGTTATTCGTTTAGCGCGCGGTGGTGCAAAAAAACGTCCATTCTATCAAATCGTTGTAACTGATAGCCGTAACGCACGTGACGGTCGTTTCATCGAACGTATTGGTTTCTTTAACCCAACTGCACAAGGTAAAGCTGAAAAAATCCGTTTAGATGCTGACCGTTTTGCACACTGGGTTTCTCAAGGTGCTCAACCTTCAGAACGTGTTGCTTCTTTAGCTGCTCAAGCTAAAAAAGCTGCAACTACTGCATAATTGTAGTAGGTAGCCCATGACACCAGCACAGAATGTTCCCGAAGATCGTATTCAGATTGGACAGTTACGTTCAGCTTATGGATTGAATGGGTGGCTCTGGGTTTACTCAAACACTGAACCTATGAGTAATATGTTTGACTACCTTCCTTGGTACATCGAGACCAAGGCTGGTTGGCAAACAATTGATGTAAAACGTTGGAAACCACATGGCAAAGGCTTAGTTGTTGCATTAAAAGGTGTGAGTGATCGCACTGGTGCAGAAAGTTTAGTCGGTGCAAATATCTGGATTGCTAAATCACAGCTTCCAAAAGCAGATGTAGATGAGTATTACTGGTCTGATCTTAAAGGCCTAACCGTGTTAGGTTTGAGTGAAGATGAGCAAGAAGTCAATCTTGGTCAAATCTACGAGCTTTTTGAAACAGGTGCCAATGATGTCATGGTTGTTAAAGCAACAGCAGATAGCATTGATGCCGAAGAGCGAATGATTCCTTGGCATAAAGATGTGGTGCAACGCGTTGATCTTGAAGCTGGTCGTATTTACGTCAATTGGGGCGTAGACTACTAATCCTTAGAGTAAGGAACAGTAGCGCAGCAGGAAAATAAAGAAGGAGTCTGCGGTGTTTTTTGCAGTCATCACATTGTTTCCTGAAATGTTTGAAACGATTACAGCGTACGGGATTAGCGGACGCGCAACAAAAAGGGATATTGTGCAAGTCACTTGCATTAACCCACGAGATTTTGCTGAGGGCAACTACAAACGAGTGGATGAGCGTCCATTTGGTGGTGGTCCTGGTATGGTAATGATGGCTGAGCCGTTAGCAAAAGCAATTACACATGCCAAACAACTTGCAGTGCAAGCAGGATGTGCCAATGTTCCTGTGGTGTATATGTCACCGCAAGGACAGACCTTAAATGAACAGGCAGTACAGCAATTCGTTGAATATGATGGTCTGATAGTATTGTGTGGTCGCTATGAAGGGGTCGATGAGCGTTTAATCCAGCATTATGTTGATCAAGAATGGTCAATTGGGGATTATGTGCTTTCAGGTGGCGAACTGCCTGCAATGGTATTGCTCGATAGTGTTATTCGTCGTTTGCCGAATGTCATGTCAGACGAGCAGTCTGCAATACAAGATTCTTTTGTGGATGGTCTGTTGGACTGCCCACAGTATACCAAGCCTGATCATTTTGAAGGACTAGATGTGCCTGAGGTACTCAAATCAGGACATCATGCCAATATTGAGAAATGGCGTTTTTTGCAGCGTTATCAACGAACTTTAGATCGTCGACCAGAATTGGTAGAAAAAGTAGAGTTGACCAAGCAGCAAATTAAATGGTTAAAAAATTCCAAAGGTTAAACTGGTATCAGTTTGTCTTTGCACCCAACGAGAAGCATTGCTTCGAGTTATGACTTAAACCTAGTTTAAGTTAAATAATAGGCTCTTTAAGACATTCTGTTTTAAAGGGAAAGTTAAACGAGCGATATGCGCTTTAGCCTCTATCCTCAGCGGTGTAAGAGACCTCTTCTCTCCCGCACATATTGGAGATTCCACAATGAGTGGTAAACATCCTTTAGTTCAAGCTGTTGAAAATGCACAGTTAAAAACTGATATCCCTGCTTTTGCTCCTGGTGACACAGTAATTGTCCAAGTTAAAGTAAAAGAGGGTGACCGTGAGCGTCTTCAAGCATTTGAAGGTGTTGTAATCGCGAAGAAAAACCGTGGTTTAAACTCTGCTTTCACAGTTCGTAAAATCTCTAGCGGTGTTGGTGTTGAGCGTGTTTTCCAAACTCACTCTCCAATCGTTGCTAAAATCGAAGTGAAACGTCGTGGTGACGTTCGTCGTGCTAAACTTTACTACCTACGCGAGTTGTCTGGTAAAGCTGCACGTATTCGTGAAAAGTTACCAGCTCGTAAACAAGGTTAATTTTAACTTTGTTGTAAAGCAAAAAAATGCGCCAATTGGCGCATTTTTTTATGCTAGTGAGATTTTTAAAAGCTATCTTTTTATAATCTTAGTCCTGATTTTGATAAAATGCATGTTTATGCTTTGACTTTTTATTATGAAAAAAAGTTCGTATCGCCATTTGAGCGGTGTTTTCTTATTAAATAAACCTTTAGGTTTAAGTTCTAATTCTGCATTACAAAAAGTGCGTCGTCTGTTTAATGCACAGAAAGCAGGGCATACCGGTGCGCTTGATCCATTGGCAACAGGACTATTGCCAATTTGTTTAGGCGAGGCGACAAAATTTTCTCATTATCTATTGGATTCAACTAAACGTTATCAAACTACAGTCAAGCTTGGGCAAACCACTTCAACAGGCGATGTTGAGGGTGTTGTATTACAAGAGCGTGTTGTGTCTGCCTTAAATCAAGAGAAGATAGAAGCAGTACTCGAGCAATTCCGTGGCGATATTCAGCAAGTTCCACCGATGTATTCAGCTTTAAAGCGTGATGGGCGTCCTTTATACGAGCTGGCGCGTAAAGGGATTGAAATTGAGCGTGAGGCTCGTCCAGTCACGATCTATGAATTGAAGCTAATTGAGTTTAGTGAGGATAGTCTAACCTTAGATGTCACTTGTTCAAAAGGAACTTATATTCGAGTTTTGGGCGAGGATATTGGCGAAGCTTTAGGATGTGGAGGGCATTTAACAAAGTTACATCGTACCCAAACAGGTCATTTTGAGATTGATCCAAGCTATACGATTGAATACTTAGAAAGCCTGTCTCAAGAACAACGTGATGCATTATTGTTACCTGTATTTTCTCCTGTCGCACATTTTCCTAGAGTCCAACTTCCTGAAGGGCGTGAGAAATATTTCGGTAATGGTCAAGAAAGTAATATCGATCATGAAGCAGCCGCTGAAGTTTTAGTTTTTGATGGTGAACGTTGCCTCGGTTTAGCTGAGATTACAGATAAAAAGCGCTTAGTACCAAAACGCCTATTAAATTTATAAGGTAGTCTTTATGGAGTGGGAGCTGATACTGAGTCTCGTGTTCTTTGCCTTTTGTGCAGGAACAATTGATGCTGCTGTCGGTGGTGGTGGACTTATTCAGATCCCTGCGCTGATGAGTGCGTTACCTCAAACTGCACCCGCTACCATTTTTGGAACCAATAAGATCGCGTCGATTTGTGGCACAGGCTCAGCTGCATTTTCTTTCGTCCGACGAGTCAAATTAAAGTGGTCACTGCTCGCAGTGATTGCGGTTTTTGCTTTTATTAGCTCGTTTGTCGGCGCAGCTTGTGTATCGATGGTACCAACAGAAGTGTTACGTCCAGTAGTCTTAATCATGCTGATCGTGATTGCGATTTATACTTTTATGAAGAAGCAATTTGGACAAGTCCATGTTGATCAACAGATCACGCCTCGGTTACTGATCTTTGCTGCTCTTGGGAGTCTTGCAATTGGATTCTATGATGGCATCTTTGGACCTGGGACAGGCAGTTTCTTTATTTTCTTTTTTATTCGCTTTCTTCAAGTTGATTTTTTGCATGCATCGGCGTTATCGAAGATTGGTAATTTTATGACCAATCTCGCAGCGCTTAGTTTCTTTATCCCGACGGGACATGTATTGATTGAATTAGGGTTGATGATGGCAGTTGCAAATATTGCAGGTTCATTATTGGGTGTTCGCTTGGCGTTAAAATATGGCAGTGGATTCATCCGTATTTTATTCCTGATTTTAGTCAGTATCTTGATTTGTCGATTGGGTTATCAAATTTTGGTTACTATCTGATTCAAAAGATAAGGGTTTACAACAAAAACACACCTAAACGATGCTGTCTAAAAAACAAACATTTTCTAAGATAAGTATTTAGCCATACACCGCGGTATGAGCTTTATGGCATCTTGTATTGTGGTTGTTAGCCAACCTTAGAGGTAAAAATGAATATATTTGAAGCACTTAGAGAAAGTCATGAACAGCAACGCAGTTTAGCAGATCAATTAATTAAAACCAGTGGATCAAGTGATGAGCGCAAAGAGCTTTTTGCTTTGCTCAAAAAAGAATTATATGCACATTCAGTTGCTGAAGATCGTTATTTATATATTCCGTTAATGTTTGATGATGTGGGATTAGATATTACCCGACATGCATTAGCTGAACACCATGAAATGGATGAACTGGTGGAACAGTTAGAAGACACTGAGATGAGTAATCCAAGTTGGTTGGCAATAGCAAAACAATTAAGTGAAAAAGTCCATCATCATTTAAAAGAAGAGGAGCACAAATTTTTCCAACAAGCAGGAAAAATTTTGGCAGATAGTGAAAAAGACAAATTAGGCAAAAAGTATCTTGCTGAATATCAGAAATACAAAAATACCGATGCCTAATTTTTCTATAAGGTGATCAATGCGGTTTACTGTGTTTGTGACTTTTCACCGCGTAAGGTTACACCAATGGACGCAAGCATAATGCAAAGTAATGCGACCCATTGCAGTAAGCTAATTTGTTCATGCAAGATGACTAATCCTGCTAAGGCTGCTAGAGCAGGTGCAAGACTGGTTAATGTTCCATAACTCAATTTACTTAACCGCTTGAGTGCCATTAAATCTAGCGCATAAGGGATTGCAGTGGCTAAGATCGCAATGACTAAAGCTTTGCCCCAGTATTGAGTATCTAGTAAAGCAGGCGCATTACTCCATAGACCAATCGGTAGCATCACGATGGTCGACATACCAATTGCAAGAGTTAATGCATGTAAACCAATATTTTGTTGGGCAACACGATGTCCAAAGAAGATATAGAGTGCCCAGAAGAAACCAGCACCTAGTGCGCAGGCTGCGCCGATATATGAAAAGTTTTGTTGCTGTGCATCATGCCAAGGTACCATGAGTGCAATGCCTAAAATCGCAAATGCCACCCAAATAAAATCGCTGCGCTGCTTGATTGAAAGTAAGGCCAAACCAAGCGGGCCAATGAACTCTAAACCTACAGCAATACCTTGAGGCAGCTTACCAAGCGATGTATAGAATAAAATATTCATACAACCTAAAGATGCACTATAGAGCAGTAAATCACGCCATTTTAAGTATTTCAGCTTAGAGATGATGGTCCATGAGCGGAACATGATCGCAACGATAATGGTTGCGAAACTCAGCCTTAAAATCGTCACGGTGAGTGGATCAAGCGTGGTAATCAACTGTTTGGCAAATGATGCGCTAATTTGATAAGCCACCATGGATAAAACCATGTACAACACTGCAATCAACTGGAGATTTTTCATGGGAGACCGATCAGACGAATAAGTTAAGCTAAGGTGTAGGCGAGATGATCATACTGTGAGTTCTGTATTATTTTAAGATGTTGAGGCATTTTATTTAGCCTCTTTTTGTTGGCGCCCATGTTGTGTCGTAAAGGTACACCCAATCGATGCAATGATGATAGTGCCTAATGCTAGCCATTGATTCCACAAAAGCATTTCACCTAAAAATACAAAGCCAGATAGTGCAGCTACCGCTGGTTCTAAGCTCATTAATGTACCAAAGCTAAGCGGTGTTAAGTTGCGTAGTGCAATCATTTCTAAGGTGAAAGGTAATGCGCTGGCTAAGATCGCAAGTCCTATAAAATAATAGAGGCTTGGTAATTCAAAGACGCGATCTATTGCACCTGAGTATGCCGCAAAAGGGAGTAGGCAAAGCATACCAATTGTCATACCAAGACATACGGTGTGATTGCCTGAAATACCAGATGGTTTCTGTCCAGCGATAATATAAAGTGCCCAACAAGCACCGGCACTGACAGCAAAAAATACACCGACGAGATCTATACCTTGTTGTGCTTGTTGCATCGGGAAAAGCAAAATTAGCCCTAAAATCGCAAAGCCAACCCAAATAAAATCAAAACGTTGCTTGGCATGATAGAGCGCAACACTTAATGGCCCAATAAACTCAAAAGCAACAGCAATTCCGAGTGGTAAGCGTTCTAGAGATAAATAAAACAGACCATTCATCCCTGCAAGTGCAACACCATAACTGAGGATTGCTTTCCAGCGAACGTGTTTGAAGTTAATTTTCCAGATTCGAAAAATGATGGCCAGAATCATTGCACCAAAACAGAGGCGCATCGCCGAAACGGTTAGCACTGGAAAGCTTTGGAATAGAATCTTTGCAAGTGAACCACTGCCTTGTACACATAACATGGCGATCATAAGTAGTAACACAGCATGTAGAGGTGTCTTGAGCATGGGAGAAAGTCTTATTTTTTGAACAATTGGTATATTATTCACATAATAATTCAAACGCCCATAAAAAAGCCACAGCATAAACTGTGGCTTTTTCTATATTGTTCTAAATTTGCTATTAGAACAATACACGTACGCGAATCGTGCCTTCAACTTGGCTTAAGGTATCTAGTGCTTCTTGAGATGCAGATGCATCTACATCCATAACGAGATAGCCAATATCACCTTTAGTCATTAAAGACTGACCAGAGATGTTGATGCCTTGTTCAGCAAATAATGTGTTGATCTTCGATAACACACCTGGCACGTTTTTGTGGATGTGAAGTAAGCGATGCTGACCATCAGAAAGTGGTAATGCGATTTCTGGGAAGTTAACCGCAGAAAGGGTCATACCTTTATCTGAGTAAGCAACAAACTTCTCAGCAACTTCTAAACCGATGTTTGCTTGCGCTTCCATCGTAGAACCACCAACGTGCGGTGTTAAGATCACGTTGTCTAAGCCACGAAGCGGTGATTGGAATTCTTCACCATTCGCTTTAGGTTCTTTCGGGAATACGTCAACCGCAGCACCAGCAATATGACCTGCTTTGATTGCATCCGCTAAATCTTCAATCACAACACATGTACCACGAGCTGCATTTAAGAAGATTGAGCCTTTTTTCATTTTCGCGAATTGTTCTTTCTTGAAGAAGTTACGCGTAGAAGGAACATCAGGAACGTGTAATGTTACAACATCAGCAGTTTCTAAAAGTTCATCTAAAGAGCCAACTTGACGTGCATTACCTAATGGTAATTTAGTCACAGCATCAAAATAGATCACTTTCATACCTAAGCTTTCTGCTAAAACAGAAAGTTGCGAACCGATCGAACCGTAACCAACGATACCTAAAGTTTTACCGCGAGTTTCAAATGAACCCACAGCAGATTTATCCCAACCGCCAGCATGAGTTACTTTCGATTTTTCAGGTACGCGACGAAGCAACAGGATTGTTTCAGCAAGAACCAATTCTGCTACCGAACGCGTATTTGAATACGGTGCGTTGAAAACTGGGATACCGCGAGACATCGCTGCTTTTAAATCGACTTGGTTTGTACCAATACAGAAACAACCAACGGCAATCAATTTATTCGCTGCTTCAAAAACTTCTTCAGTCAATTGAGTGCGCGAACGAATACCAACAAAGTGAGCATCTTTGATCGCTTCTTTCAAAGCTTCGCCTTCAAGTGCTGTTTTGTGGTAATCGATGTTGGTATAACCCGCTGCATTTAATGTATTGATGGCATTTTGATGTACGCCTTCTAACAATAGGAAACGGATTTTGTCTTTCGGTAGTGATAGATGTTGGCTCATTACGGCTCCGCTACAAAGGCCAAAATTTAGTTGCAGTACTATAGCATAGAGCTTGGTGTTATAGATATTTCGTTTAAAATTACCTCACTAGAATTGTTGATAATTTTTCAGCAATACATGAATTTTATTGGTTATACACATTTTGTTATTACAGTATCCTTATCCTGCGCTTTATCCCTTGCGCGCTTCTATGTAAAATATAAATATCTAATGTTCAAATCTAAATATATCTAGCTTTGAGCTGTTCTGTAGAGCTTCTATATTTTGGATGATGTTATTTTTCTATATTTAAGATATTGAAAAATATTAACTTGCAATCCAAAAGCCCGATATTTACTTCTTACTAGGCCTGTAAACGATGAATGCTTCAGTCGCTTTAACACCTGAGTTATTGACCCAATTAACGGCAATTGTGGGTGAAAACCGTATTAAAACCGATGCCGATAGTTTGGAAAATTGGGGACGAGATCATACCAAACATTTTGATCCGAACCCATCAGTCATCGTTTTTCCTTCAAGCACTGAACAAGTTCAATCCATTGTTAAACTTGCCAATCAATTTAATGTTGCGATTACACCATCTGGTGGTCGTACAGGTCTTTCAGCTGGTGCTGTGGCAAATAATGGTGAGATCGTCATTAGCTTTGACAAAATGAACCAAATCCTTGAATTCTTCCCAGCGGATCGTATGGTGCGTGTTCAAGCGGGTGTCGTAACTGAGCAATTACAGGATTATGCTGAACAACAAGGCATGTATTACCCAGTTGATTTTGCATCGGCAGGTTCTAGTCAAATCGGTGGAAATATTGGTACTAATGCAGGCGGTATCAAAGTAATTAAATACGGCATGACACGTAACTGGGTGTTAGGTCTAACGGTTGTCACAGGTAAAGGCGATATTCTTCGTTTAAATAAAGGCATGATTAAAAATGCCACAGGTTATGCCTTACAGCATTTATTCATCGGTGGTGAAGGAACTTTAGGTTTAATCACTGAAGCTGAAATTAAGCTTGAGCGTCAACCACAAAACTTGCAAGTGATGGTTTTAGGCACGCCAGATTTTGATGCAGTGATGCCTGTATTACATGCTTTCCAAAAAGAAATCGACTTAACTGCATTTGAATTCTTCGGTGAAGTGGCGATGCAAAAAGTTTTGGATCGTGGTCATGTACAACGTCCATTTGAAACAGCTTGCCCATTTTATGTATTACTTGAATTTGAAGCGCCGTATGAGCCAATCATGGACAAAGCGATGCAGATTTTTGAGCATTGCATGGAACAGGGCTGGGTTGTTGATGGCGTAATGAGCCAAAGCTTGGATCAAGCACAAAGCTTATGGCGTCTACGTGAAGATATTTCAGAGTCAATTGCACCGTTTATTCCTTATAAAAATGATATTTCAGTGTTGATTACGCATGTACCTGCGTTTATTGCGGAAATTGATGCCATCGTTTCTCAAAACTATCCAGACTTTGAAATCTGCTGGTTCGGTCATATTGGTGACGGTAACTTACACTTAAATATTTTAAAACCTGAAAACTTAACTAAAGACGAATTCTTTGCGAAGTGTCAGGTGGTGAATAAATATGTGTTTGAGACCGTGAAAAAATATGATGGATCGATCTCTGCCGAGCATGGTGTGGGGATGACCAAGAAGCCATATTTGGAATATTCTCGTTCGCCTGAAGAAATTGAATATATGAAAGCATTGAAATTGGCATTTGATCCGAATGGGATTATGAACCCGGGTAAATTATTTGATCTTTAATGCTTGATTAAATAAAAGAAGTTCTGTTAAAAGCGTATCGAAAGATGCGCTTTTTTATTATGATAATCAAAATTTTTAAATTAACTATTTGAGCTATTCGGGGGAATATTGTGTTTAAAAAAGTTCTTTTATGTTTTTTAATATCATCAGGGATTCAAATGGTTTGGGCCCATGATAATCTGAGTGAAGCCAGTAGACCATCTGAATTAGATTTGGCTTTAATTAAAAAGGGAATTCTAGATAAGAATTATAAAATTATAAACCCTTCTAAAATATATGAAGAATTAAACAATCTAACACCTAAAAGAGACATAGTTCCTAATTCTGATGCTTTTAAAGTCCTTGCTTATTTTAGAGGGTTATTTCAGGAGATAAATTTTAATATAACGTTATTGAAAGCTCAATCAAACAAGGATTTGGAAAGCCCTACAAATAAATATGTTGATATGTTTACTGATTTATTATTTCCACTTTATTGTTATCAACTAAGTCAAAATATATTTACAAGAGTCAATCCAAGTACCATGAATGTTTCTTTAATGGCAAAGGATGGTTCATTTATTGGGCAGGTTAAGAAAAATAATTCGGATTGTAATTGGGAACAATATAACTATATTGATTTAAGTTCTCAAAGACTTAACCAACATGTCAAAACTTCTCCAAGATATATAATAGCTCCACAGATACCTAGTTTTAATTCATATGAATTAGATTGGGGAAATAGAGAATTAGAAATTGAGCTATTGGTTAATGAAAATGGTGATGTTATAAAAGTTGGATTTCCAAGTATTTATTTTAGTGATGAGTCTGATAAAGTATATCAAAAGCTAAAACCTGCATTTCTGAAAGCAAAATTTTATCCTTATATTGAAGATGGTAGGGCAAGGTCTTTCCTGATTTTGCAACCTGTTGAATTAAGAAGTTCAGAAAGCGAGCCTTTATTTCATAAGATTACAAAGAGTATTTTTGGTAAAAAATAATAAGAGTAGTAACTACATGAACATCCATCAAGAAATCGAAAAACTATTCGAACAACGCTCAGACATCCCATTATTTTATATTGAAAGTGGGAGTCGTTTGTGGGGGATGGCAAGCCCTGACAGTGACTATGATGTGCGTGGCTTCCATTTGCCGAGTAAAGATCAATATTTTGATTATAAGAAATATCGTGATTTGATTGAGATCATGGATGGGGATTTTGACTTCGTTTCATATGATCTCGATAAAATGTTTGGACTTTTGGCAAAAAGTAATCCTACTGTTTTGGAGTGGGTCAGAGCGCATATTGTTTATTTTAATGCCTTTCCAGAGTGGCAAACCTTTCGCGATGGATTGCTAGAACGAATCGATTACAGTGCTTTGTATCATCACTATTTATCACTGGCAAAAGGTGGTATGAAAGTGATGCAAACTGCAGATAATTTCACCTATAAGAAAGTGTTTTATTCGATCCGTGGATTGATGTCGGCAGAGTTAGCCACGCAAGAAGTTATGCCTGAATTATTGATTACCGATTTATTCGCCCAAGTCTCTGAGCATGATCGATTACGGCATTGGGCAGAAGATTATTTGGAAATTAAAAAACAGCAAAAAGAAAAAGCTCAACTTCCTGAAATGGAACAAACCGCAATTCTGAATTTACTGGAAACCAAAATAGAGCAATTGGCTGCTAAAGAAATGCAAAAAGCTGATCGTCGAGAGGGCTTAGAACGTTATTTAACGGAATATAGTCGCCATTTGAAGCAGTATTATTATCAGTAAAAAATGTCTTTTGCTATTTAACAGGGGGAGATAAAAGGCATTTCCTCTGAATTTATACATTAATCTGCTTGTGCTAAATGTCATCCACAACCTGCGTGCTATTGGTAATATATTGTTTTTGCAAAATAAGTAAATATATCCCAGTAGTGAACAGGTTTTGTGGGTGACGAAGTTTTTGGTTACTTTTTTAAAAAAGTAACGTAAGTCTATAGGTTATATAGGATGCATCACAGTAAGACACTGAAAAGGAAACTATGATTTCCTTTCTCCTGTAAGACCATCAAGTGATTAGAGGTTTTTAAAAACAAGCTTCTAAAATACGCACTTTGACATTAGCCACATGCGCTTTGGTCGCTTCAAAATGTTGCTTCATGTGTGCAGTTTGCATATGCGCTTCTAAATGTTCAGTGCTTTGCCATTTCTCTAGCATTACGATGCTATTCTGATTGACTGCTTGCATTTCTATTGCAGGTAAATGGTCAATCAAAGGTTCATAGCCATGACAACCATCTTCAGCCAATACGGTTGGGATGATTTTTTGGAAAGCATCTAATACAGCTTGGCGATGCCCAGCGCCTTCGTGAGTATAAATTTCAGCAATAATTGTCAACATGATATTTTCTCACTTAATGGGTTGATGTGAAAATCTGATCTAAATGGTTTTTATATGCTTCAAGGTAACTCGGTACGTTCGGTATTTTGATCACATCATTCACGATAAAAGTCGGTAATGATTCCATCCCTAAAAATTGATTAGCTTTATGGAAAGGTAAATA